>CAWBXM010000140.1:0-11290 GCA_963792545.1 uncultured Gammaproteobacteria bacterium
CCAGAATGGTGACGAACAGGACAACGCGAGCAGGTGCGGCAGAAAGTACGACATCTGGTTCATGAGATCGATGCGCAGTTCGTCGTCGTCGATGCCAACGTGCACATGCATGCCGCAGATCAAGAGGCGCCTGGCGGCACCCTGCATTTCGTCGGTTAGCATGTCATAGCGTTCTTTGCGCGTATGCTTTTGTTCGGTCCAGCTTGAAAACGGGTGGGTCGACGATGCGATCGGCGCGAGGCCGTGACGATTCGCGACCTCGATAATGTTGCGGCGCAACCGCGCAAGATCCTCGTGGGCTTCCTGGACGTTATTGCAGACCTTCGTGCCTATTTCGATTTGCGACTGCAGGAGCTCGGACGTCACCTGCGACCCGCACTTTTCTTCGGCTTCTTCCATCAGGGTCGCCGGTGGGTCGACAACAAGACTGCGGGTCTCCTTGTCCACCAACAGGTATTCTTCTTCTACACCGATCGTAAATGCCGGTTCTCTACTGGCCATCCCCTGCCCCTTTATTCTTCTTGCCGCCTACGCGGTTATTCGTTCGTCCTTCGTGTTTATGCGATCGGGAATCGACGCGATGATCTTGTGCATGACGCTCGCAATTTCGGCAACGCCTGCCTCACCATCGACGAGATCCTGCGAATCTCGATACCGATGTGCGGCAGACCGATTTCTTCGGCGTGATGATCAATCGTGAAATCCTGCGGCGCCTTGCCCGAATACGGCTCGTTATCACCGGTGTAATAACCGGCGGCGCGACATGATTAATTTCGACTAAATTGCCATAGCCATATCGATCACTCGCCCATGTAACCACACCATCGGCGACAGCAATAATTCCACTGCCTTCTTTCCCGGCAAAATCCATGCCTTTGTGCATAGCTATCTTGCCAGTGAAAGGATCAGCACGTTTACCATAATAAGATGATGTCCAGCCTTTTACGATGGGTCGACCACCCGGCTTGGTCTCCTTTCTCAATTGCCGATTCATAATAATTTCTTCTAATACATTAAGTTGCGCTTCTCTACTGGTTAACTGTTTATCAAGGTTGGCGACTACATCGTCCAGATCTATACTAACCGCACCGTCCGTTTCATTCGGGCCACCGTATGATGGAATCTCATCAAAATTAAATTCTTTTGTATCCAGCTTGGCCACTCTAACCAAACGTTCACCTAATGCATTCAAGCGGATAACATTCGCCTGCATCTGGCCGAGACGTGCCGCCAGCGCATCGAGCCCTGACTCAGCGGACTGACGGGCATCATTAATTAATATTTTTTGTTTGGAGATATCCTGTTCTAGCGCAGCCAGTTCATTAGTTGCAGCATGCGTTGTTCCATACCAGTATCCGGAACTCACCAGCAAGCCGGCAAAAAGACTTATAATGGCACAAGAGAACACAAGTTGACGTGCTCCGTCTAACTGACAACGAAGCGGTCTACCTCTAAATTTTCCTACAAATATGATATTCATAATTATGTTTTTATTAACTCAAGCCATTCAATACCGTTAATTATAGACAGTTTGTCGAGTTTTTTATCACAATGAAGACATTTAATGAGCAAATTAACCCCAATTTTGTCATCCAGGCTAAAAAACTGGGCCTTTTAACGAAGTTGGTACACAGTATTCTACCCGTAGAATGCCACAGTCACGTTACCGTAGGGGGTATCAGAGACCAGAACTTAATGCTAATTACCGATTCCCCCGTCTGGACGACTCGGCTTCGTCAGCTGAGTCCCCGGATCCTGCAGCATATTAGCGGCAACATGGCAGAGACAGGCGATACACAAATCATTCATCACGTTCAGATAAGTACTCGCTATCACGCATCAAGTGCCGAAAAACAGCAGGCGGAAACAGGCAAGGACCAACACAGACCACAAATCAGTGAAAAATCTGCTCAAGTTCTATTACAATCTGCAAACAGCATTACACACCAAAAGTTAAAAGCTGCTCTATTAAAACTTGCAAGTCACAGCACATCAACAACATCCGATAAGTAAACTAATACAGACTCACACTAAGTTTACCAATAATAGTATTAGTTCAAAAAATAACGTCAAAAATTTTTATAACAGATTAGTTCAGGAGCCCGTAGTGATGGTTCCAGTAAGGCAGCAGTAGAATTGCGCTGGAAAACAAAGACATGGGTGGTGTGTGTTGGATCGCGTTTAGAATTTTTAACGCTATGAGCAAATTTGCCCAGTTTATAAATTGTTAGCTAAAACACTGCTTTTTACATAAGTAACGGTTTAATTAAAAGACTGCTGAGGTTGCGCATACAAGACAGGTGAAGCTGATTTTTCATCTTCAAAAGTAATTTTTTCCCAGGCATCTTCGTCTGCACACAGTGCTTTCAATAATTTATTATTGAGTGAATGTCCAGAACGGTACCCGGAGAAAGCACCTATTGTACTGTGCCCTAATAAATACAGGTCACCAATTGCATCTAAGATCTTGTGCTTAACAAATTCATCTTCATAACGCAGTCCGTCTTCGTTTAATACTCGATATTCGTCGACAACAATTGCGTTATCGATACTTCCGCCAAGCGCGAGATTGTTTTTACGCAGGGCCTCAATATCACTCATGAAACCAAAAGTTCGCGCACGACTAACTTCTTTAACAAAAGAAGTTGTTGAAAAATCAATTTCTGCAGTACAGGGTGCATCTTTAAATGCAGGATGGTCAAAATCAATTGCAAAACTGACTTTAAAACCATCAAAAGGATCAAAGCGAGCCCACTTGCCATCTTCTTCGACAATAACTGTTTTTTTAATTCTAATGAATTTCTTAGGAGAATCCTGTTCAACTATACCCGCTGACTGAATTAAAAACACAAAAGGCCCTGAACTGCCATCCATAATCGGAACTTCAGAAGCGCTTACATCAACGTATGCATTATCAATACCCAGTCCCGCCATTGCTGACAACAAATGTTCTACTGTAGAAACACAAACGCCATCTCGCTCCAGTGTTGTTGATAACATGGTAGCACCTACATTTGCTGCAATGGCTTTGATTTCGACCGGTTCATTTAAATCGACACGACGAAAAATAACGCCTGTATCTGGCTGAGCCGGACGCAAGGTAAGATATACTTTTTCGCCTGCGTGCAGGCCAACTCCGGTCGCACGAATTACATTTTTTAGTGTTCTTTGCTTAATCAAGTATCCAATCCTATTTACCCATCAAACTAATACAGCTGTGAGTTTCGATAAAAATCACCGCATTATCCCATGATTACCACATCAATTGGAAGCTCAGCACTAAACATACGCTTAATGAGCTTTATTTAACATCAAGGCTGTCAGTCTAGTATAACTACTCCTAATTTCTATCCGTTATATTCAACAAGATAAAAAACTCAGTCACATGCGAGCCAGATTTTAAAACGAACCAGGTAAATCTGACCCTGTTCCTTTTCTCACACAGCTATAAGCTAGCCAACTCAAAGTTAAGCATCAGGTAATACCCTAAAACTTCAAACTCAAAAACATACAACTATTCACGCTAATCTGCCTGACGACGTAAAAACGCAGGTATATCCAGCATTTCCTCATTATATCCGCCATCTGTAGAGACAGCTGTTGCATTTGACCGAGCATTTCGGATTGCAGCTGGTTTATCGAATGATCTATACTCAGGCGCTTCTTCTACTGCAGCTTTTACCACTTTAATTTCCGCAGGCGCTACAGCAGGTACAGGCGCCTTTACAACGTTACCTAAGCCTGTAGCAACAACGGTCACGCGAATTTCACCTTCCAGCGATTCATCGATTGCAGTACCCATAACCACGGTTGCATCTTCAGACGCAAAACCGTTTATCACAGCACCTATATCCTGGAATTCACCTAACGTCATATTTGCACCAGTCACATTCACCAAAATGCCACGAGCACCAGACAGGTTAACATCTTCTAGCAGCGGACTGGCAATTGCAGCTTCAGCTGCCTGTTTAGCACGGTCATCACCTATAGCACGACCTGAACCCATCATACCCATGCCCATTTTTGACATAACCGTTCTTACGTCAGCAAAGTCAACATTGATCACACCTGGATTAGTAATCAGTTCAGTAATACCTTGTACTGCGCCACAAAGTACATCATTAGCACCGCGGAATGCGTTCATCAAATCAAAGTCTCGGCCATACACATCCAGTAACTTATCATTTGGAATAGTAATTAACGAATCGACATGACTGCTTAATTCTTTGATACCTTGCATCGCAATCTTCATACGTGCAGTACCTTCAAAAGCAAATGGCTTAGTTACTACACCGACGACCAGTATGCCCATCTCGCGAGCGATCTGTGCAACTACTGGTGCAGCGCCGGTACCTGTTCCGCCACCCATACCTGCAGTAACAAATAACATGTCAGTATTAGCTATTGCTTCCTGGATTAGCTCACGATCTTCTAGTGCTGCCTGTTGACCGACATCTGGCGTTGCACCCGCACCCAGACCTTTAGTGATATTACTTCCAATCTGCAATGATTTTGCACCATCGACACGACCAAGTGCCTGCGCATCTGTGTTTGTACAGATAAAATCGACACCGTTTATACCGCTGCCAACCATATGTTGAACAGCGTTACCGCCACCACCACCAACACCGATCACTTTTATGACCGCATCTTGTGCTCCAGAATCCATAAATTCGAACATAGCCATGATATTTCTCCTCTTGTTTATATAATTTGTTTTTTGGGTTAATTTTTGTTTATTCGTTCACTTAGTTTTTTTAATATGTAGCCGGGTTAAAAGTTTCCCTGGAACCAGTTTTTCATCCGTTCGAAGACGCCTTTAACGCCACCTTCCATCATGATATGACTGGCGCCATTATTTCTGTGTTGATTACCAAACAGTAATAAACCGACACCCGTCGCATAAATTGGATTTTTCACTACGTCAGACAAACCGTAAACGTATTGCGGTAAGCCCAGTCGTACAGGCGCATGAAAGATCTCTTCAGCCAGGTCGATGACGCCTTCCATCTTTGAACTGCCGCCGGTTAACACTACACCTGCAGCAATAATTTCTTCATAACCACTGCGGCGTAACTCCGCATGCACCAAGGTTAACAATTCGTCATATCGCGGCTCAACGACTTCCGCTAATGTCTGACGTGATAATTTACGTGGCGGCCGGTCGCCCACGCTAGGAACCTCGATAGTCTCTTCAGGGTTTGCCAGTTGACGCAACGCACAGGCATATTTTATTTTTATATCATTGGCGTATTGCGTAGGTGTTCGCAGTGCAACAGCAATATCATTAGTCACCTGGTCACCAGCAATAGGGATGACTGCGGTATGTCGTATGGCTCCTTCAGAAAACACAGCGATATCCGTAGTACCGCCACCGATATCAACCAGGCACACACCAAGCTCTTTTTCATCTTCGGTCAAAACAGAGTAACTTGATGCTAATTGCTCAAGGATAATGTCGTCGACTTCCAGCCCGCAACGGCGAATGCACTTTATGATATTTTGCGCTGCGCCCACCGCACCGGTCACCAGATGCACCTTAGCTTCCAGGCGAACACCAGACATACCGATCGGCTCGCGGATACCTTCCTGATCATCAATAATAAATTCTTGTGGCAAGATATGGAGCACACGTTGATCGGCTGGAATAGCCACTGCTCGCGCAGCATCAATCACCCGATCCAGATCACCATTTGTGACCTCACGTTCACGGATAGCAACGATACCATGTGAATTCAAACTGCGTATATGACTACCTGCGATACCAACATACACTGAGTTGATTTCACAACCTGCCATCAGCTCCGCCTCTTCGACTGCGTGTTGAATCGATTGCACCGTGGACTCAATATTAACCACGACTCCTTTTTTCAAACCATTCGATGGATGTGAACCCAGACCAATAATTTCAATCTCGCCTTCAGTATTAACTTCACCGACGATTGCAACAACTTTTGAGGTGCCAATATCAAGACCAATCAACATATTTTTATCAGACTTCTTTGTCATCGCTTCAAACTCCCCTGCTGCTTACAGCTGTTATTTTTACAACGGCTGTTTTTTCATTTGTCATTTGTACAGCAAAACCGTTTGGATAACGCATATCTATAACCTTAACTTTCTTTCCTGTTGAATCATCACTATCATTTATCTGCTCGATCGTTAACGAAGGCAGTATTCTCACGAAACGTTTCAATCGTTTTTCAGTATCAAATCTACCTAACTTCACCTCGATACTGCTCGTTTTACTTTTCGGCATTTTTTGTGGTGATGTCGCATCAGCATTACTTTCTGCAATAACAAGCTGCCATGAACGCCTGTCATCAAGATCGAGACGTACCACATCAAAGTCAAGAGACGCTATCTCCCGATAAAGCTCATTCATAAATTTCCAAACTGTTTCCTGGCGACCATCAGGCCCGTTCAGTTTTAACAGATTTAAAGATTCATCTATCTTTTCAGGCTTAAACACCTCACCGTTCTTATTGATATAACCATCATGGTTCCAGTATGCAACTGGCACCTGCTCTTCAATCACCACATCAAGTTTCGTTGGCCACTGCCGTCTTAAAGAAACATTTTTTATCCATGGCTGATAAATCAAAGCTTCACGTATTTTATTTAGATCGACTGTAAAGTAGCCGCCATCAATATTGTCGCTTACGATTGTCTCAATAATTTTTTTATCTAAAAAATTCAACTCGCCAAATACCTGAACCTGATTCACAGGTAATACCGTAGGCACTTCAATATCCTTAATAATAAGGATCGCATACACCAGTGAGACTCCGCCAAATAGCACGGGCAGTGTTTTTGTGATTTTTTTCAACAGCGATATTTTATTTTTATTTCTCATCTAATTCACTGGTGTTAAATTTTTCACAACTGGCCGATGACAAAATCTTAACGACCAGGTCTTCAAATTCCAGACCCATCTGGTTTGCAGCCATCGGCACTAAAGAGTGGCCGGTCATACCAGGCACTGTATTCACTTCGATCAACCATGGTTGGCCGTTTTTATCGACCATGAAATCTACACGGCCCCACGATGATGCACCCAACGCATCAAATGCCTGAACAGCCAACTCAGCAAACTCTGCTTCCTGTTCATCTGCCAGCCCGCAAGGACAGATGTACTGCGTATCATTCGCTTCATATTTGGCGTCATAATCATAAAATTTGTGAGTGGTTTCAAGCTTTATCATTGGTAGCACCTGGCCATCTAATATGGCCGCCGTATACTCATCACCTTCGACCCACTGCTCCGCGATTACTGTACCGCCACATTGCTGCGCTTTTCTCCATGCAGGAACCATTTCCGATCCTGTTTCGACTTTACTTATGCCAACACTAGAACCTTCAAGAACCGGTTTAATAATTAGCGGCAGCATCAAAGTATCGATTGCACGCTTACAGCTTTCTTCAGAATCCAGGATACAAAATTCAGGCGTCGGCAACCCCATCGCCAGCCATATCTGTTTCGTTTTTAATTTATTCATCGCCAACGATGAAGCCATAACACCCGAGCCGGTATATGGAATATTCATCAGCTCCAATAAACCTTGCATGGTGCCATCTTCACCACCACGGCCATGTAAAACGATAAAAGCGCGTTGATAAGCCTCATCAATCAGCTCACTGATTACATTTTCGCCAACGTCGATACCATGAGCATCTACGCCTTTGTTTTTTAATGCGGCTAACACTGCATTTCCACTCAGCAGAGAGATCTCACGCTCAGCAGAAAGACCACCCATCAACACTGCAACCTTGCCGAACTGCGCCATTTCATTTGTCGCATCCACAACCATTACTGACTCTCCTCACTGGCTTTTTCACCCACAATTTTCACTTCGTTTTGCAGTAAAACATTGTGTTTTTCTTTGACAGTTTTTTGAACAAACTTAATCAGTGCTTCTATATCTGCGGCTGTTGCTTGATCGTCATTAATAATAAAATTTGCATGTTTTTCTGAAACTACCGCGCCACCGATGCGATACCCCTTGAGCCCACAGCTTTCGATCAACTGTGCTGCAAAACCAGCTTCAGGATTTCTAAAAACACTGCCACAACTTGCTACACCTGTTGGTTGCGATGCAGCACGTTTTGCCAGCAAATGTTTTATCTCAATGGTATTGTTTTTTGCCTGTTGTCTTTCTGGTTGCAGCGCGGCTAGCTGTAAAGTCGCGCTAACAAACCATTCATTGTTACAGCCTTTTACATAGCGATAGCCATATTCAAATTCGCTGGCGCTACGTTTTTTTATTTCGCCGTTACGATTTATTGTTTCGACACTTTTCACTAAAGGCCAGGTTTCTCCACCAAAGGCACCTGCATTCATCGCCAGCGCACCACCGACGAGCCCAGGGATACCGGCAAAAAACTCAGCACCTGTTAGATGCTGCTTACTGCAAAAACGAGCCAGTTTTGCACTCGCCACGCCGGCACCCACATAAACAGTTGTATCATCAATTAACTCGATCTGCGTCGTCACACCTTGAGTTGCGATTACCGTGCCATTAAAACCGCCATCACGCACCAGGGTATTACTGCCGAGACCAAGCCACAATAATTCTTCATCTGCAGGCAGTGTCGAAATATAAGCTGCAAGTTCAGTCAACGATTTAGCCCGTACATAATGTTTAGCAATACCACCCGCGCGCCAGCTAGTATGACGCGACATCGGCTCATCATTTAAAACAACTATGCTTTCAGTTTTACTCATAATGTTATTTACCATTACTCAGCATCCCTGTTCTCGACTTGATCATTCATGGCATGCTCGCTGCCTGCTTGCAGTGACTCCTTTAATTTCGAAGCTACACGACCGATACTGCCCGCACCCATAGTCAATACAAGATCACCGTCCTGCAACAATGACTGCAGATTCGCATCCAGTTTTTCCACATCTTCAACAAACACAGGATTTACCTTGCCACGGGCACGAATAGATGCACATAAGGTACGAGCATCAGCACCGGCTATCAACTCTTCCCCCGCAGCATAGACTTCTGTCAGTATCAGAACATCACAGTCAGACAGAACCTGTGAGAAATCTTCAAATAGGTCACGTGTTCGTGTGTAACGATGCGGTTGAAAAACTGCGACTAGTCGTTTATCTGGCCAGGCATTTTTCGCAGCACTTAATGTGGCAGCAACTTCTGTTGGGTGGTGTGCATAGTCATCAATAATAGTGACTGTACCTTGCGCCGTTACTGCATCGCCATACATATGCATGCGACGTCCAATCCCTTCGAAACCAGCCAATGCATTCTGCATATCCTCAGTAGAAACTCCGAGTTCATAAGCAACACAAATAGCTGCTAATGCATTCAATACATTATGCCGGCCTGGCATATTCAGGGTGACTTCAAATGTTGACTCAGCATCTGGCAACATAACATCAAATATACTTTTTGAGCCTTGATAACGAACGTTTGAAGCACTCACATCTGCATCAAAGTCGATACCATAACGAATAACAGGTCGCGATACTTCGGGCAACAGACTACGCACCTCATCATCATCTACACACACCACCGCTAACCCGTAGAAAGGCAGGTGATGTATAAACTCAACAAAGGTTTTTTTCAGCCGTGAAAAATCTCCACCATAAGTAGGTAGATGATCCGCGTCAATATTAGTGACGATAGATATCATAGGCTGCAGGTACAAGAATGAAGCATCACTTTCATCAGCTTCAGCGACCAGATACTTGCCTTTGCCCAGACGCGCATGTTTTGCAGAACTATTTAGTTTGCCGCCAATAACATAAGTCGGATCCAGACCTGCTTCAGCAAGCACGCTGGTAACCAATGAGGTCGTCGTAGTTTTACCATGTGTGCCTGCAACTGCTATGCCATGACTAAAGCGCATCAGCTCAGCCAGCATTTCAGCTCGCGGCACGACTGGAATATGGCTCGCCTTTGCTGCTTCTACTTCAACATTCTCTCTATCGATTGCCGTTGAAGTAACAACCACATCGACATCAACAATATTCTCCACCGAATGTGACGGATATATTTTAACGCCAGAACTTTTCAGTTGTTCGATGACAGCATTACTGGCAATGTCTGAACCACTAACTTCATAACCCAGAGTATTCATCACATCTGCTATGCCACTCATACCAGAACCGCCGATACCTACAAAATGTACTTTACGTATACGGCGCATAAAATCTTTATCACTGCCATGCTGTTGCATCAGACAATTCCTCCGGCAGTCAAACAGGCATCAGCAATAATCTTTGCTGAATCAGGCATCGCTAACTTACGCGCAGCCACAGCCATGCCTAGTAATTTTTGCCTATCCGCCGTGAAATCATTAATCACTTCAACCAGCCAGTCGGCAGACAACTCATTCTGCTGCTTGATAATTGCAGCACCGCTTGCTTGCAGGTAAAAAGCATTTTGAGTCTGGTGATCATCAACAGCATGTGGGTACGGCACCAGAATAGAAGCGATACCAGCAGCCGCTAGTTCAAACACTGTCATTGCACCCGAACGACATATCACAAGATCGGCCCATTCATAAACTGCTGGCATATCATCGATAAAAGCTTCTACTTTTGCGCTAACACCTGCATTACTGTATAGCGTTTTTGCCGCATCAATATTTTTTAAACCTGTCTGATGAATGACCTCAGGGCGCTCTGCCAGGTCTATCTTGGCCAGCGCCTGCGGAATAAGTTCATTGAGCTTCACCGCGCCTAAACTTCCACCTATAACCAGTAGACGCAGCTGCTGGCTTTGACCCTGGCCATTACTGACCCCGTAGCGTTGTGCAAAACGCTGCTCAGGCTCTGTTATTTCACAAATAGATTTTCTTACTGGATTACCGGTCGTTGTTGCATTGTTAAATACACCGGGAAACGCCTGTAAAATCACACTGGAAAATTTGACCAGTATTTTATTAGTAAGACCAGCGATCGCATTTTGTTCATGTACCAGCAATGGTTTTCTGATCAGCCACGCCATCAGTCCGCCAGGGCCAGAAACAAAACCACCCATACCTAATACAGCACAGGGCTTTCTTCTTAACAATACGGTCAGAGCTTGCCAGCAAGCTAGCACAATGCGAGCCGGTGCCAACAGCAAGGTAACAGTATTTTTACCACGTAAACCAGTAATACTCATCCATTCGATCGGGTAACCTGCTTGTGGCACTAATCGCGCCTCAATGCCTGCATGCGTTCCCAGCCAGACCACGGGAACACCTCGTGAGCGCAGTTCATCAGCCACAGCAAGCGCCGGAAACACGTGACCGCCGGTTCCACCAGCCATAATCA
>CAWBXM010000141.1:0-5186 GCA_963792545.1 uncultured Gammaproteobacteria bacterium
GGCTATGACATGGATCGCTTCCGTCGTTTTGTGATGAGCGATGCTTTCATCAAGATGTACGACATTTCCGATGCTGAATACGCTGAGTATGAAAAGGATGATGTTGCCTTAATGCAATTTGGTTTCAAACTGATGAAACAGGTTTTCTTCGGTGAGCTGACTATAAAAGAGCGTGAAGGAGCATGGGAAGAACGTGTTAAAGAGCGTCAGGAAATTCTTGATTACCGCAAAAAGGCGGAGATTGCAGAGCATCAACGCAAAACCGATGAAGCACGTGAAGCATCGCTAAACGCAGGCAAAGACGAATAAAAAAGTTATTAGTTGGCAGTTAGCAGCAAAGGCTTGAAGCAAAAAAGTTTTTAACTGCTAGCTGTAAACTGACAACTTCTCTCCAACTTCTATGAACAAGCTCATAACCGTAGGAATCCTCTCCGACTCACATGGATACTTAGATCCAAGAATAGCGGATGCAGTCAACCAGTGTGACTACATCGTGCATGCCGGTGACATTTTCAATGCGACTGTTCTGACACAGCTAAAACCGGCAAAAAAGAATTACTCGCAGTAGCAGGCAATAATGACTTCCCTTCTTTCTGGGCTGATGAAGAAGCGGATATTGTTAATGCTCTGCCACACGAAAATAAACTGCAACTACCGGGCGGTTTACTTGTTGTCGAACATGGGCATCGGTTCGGCAACCATCCAGAACATGATGATTTTCGTGTTGACCATGCAAACGCACGGCTAGTCGTATACGGTCACACGCACCATAGAGTTATCGACCAGTCAGAATACCCCTGGGTAGTTAATCCCGGCGCTTCAGGCAAAGTACGAACCCATGGCGGGCCATCTTGTTTAGTGCTTCATGCCAGTGAAGACGAATGGGAGATTGATACGGTTTTGTTTGCTGACGCTACCTGACACATGTAGGAGCGGAAAATTGTTTGGAACATTTTCACGTAAGCCACAAGGTGGTGAAGCATAGGGATATGCTGAATAATTTATTCCGCGATTTCTCTCGTTATAAAACAGGTGTCCAGTTAAACCTGCAACGATCGAAATCGCGGAATAAATTCCGCTCCTACAATCTATTATTACGCTTTTATATAAACCCAGCCTTTTTTCAGTCGCTCAGGTATTATTTCGCGTGCGGATTTAGTTGTTTCCACACCGGGCATCATAACGATCTCTATACCTTCTTTTACGTGTGCTTTGGCAATAGAACGTTGACAGGCATAAAAAGACACGCCTTTGTCATCAATTAACTTTTGAATTCGTGCTACATAAGGCGAGATACCGGGCCGTAACATATCGATGCCACCTTTATTTGTAATAACATCTAACTGCATAGGTACATTGGCTTTTTTATAAGTCGCAAGTAATTGATCCGCTTCATTTAAGGCAGCATTAATCACTTTTAGATCACCAGAATCGATATGCAAAATAATTTTACGATTGTTATGATCGACAGATACATGATTGGCAACATACTGGAACGTATTTTCTGCGGATACCGCCGCTATCGCATTCGGACTGTACTGGTATGTCCCCCAACCTAAAAATACGCCTACCACCAATGTAACGGATGCAGCTATTGCTTTAACCCAGATCGAATCTTTTTGTTTATTCTGATTCACATCATATTGCGAAGCAGGCATATTACTGTAGGCATAGCCCACTAATTCACGCACGGCTTTTAACTGACACACTCGTTCACGCAGCTCTTTGTCATCGAGCATTGCTTTACGAATATCATCCATTTCGGTGGCATCAAGTTCACCATCAACAAATAGATTTAACTTATCTTCTGTTATTTCATTAATAGTCATTATTTAATCCTCCGGATCTTGCGCTCGATCAACTCCTCTGAGCCAAAATCAAGTAACTGTTCTTTTAAATTTTTTCGCGCTCGGAACAACCGGCTCATCACCGTACCTATCGGAACACCCGTTATTTCGGCAATTTCTGCATAACTGAATCCGGCAAAATCAGCCAATGTGACAACTTCCCTGAGCGATAATGGCAACTTCTCTACAGAAGCCCTTACCCGTTTAATAATCTCTGACTGCTGGTAGTTATCTGTCTGCTCCAGCTGTTTGTCATCATGCGTCTCAAAAAATTCAACATTTCGACCTTTTACACGTAAATAATCCTGCCAGCAGTTATATAGTATCCGGTATAACCAGGTATCCAGGGTTTCCACATCACGCAATCTGGATGCATTTTTGATTGCCTTGTAGATGGTCTCCTGAACAAGGTCATCTGATAGCGCGACATCATGACACCACGAATAAGCAATGCGGTACAACTTGTTACGCCTGGCAGCAAATTCAGACTTAAGAGAGAATGCGGCCACCAGATTTTTAACAACTTTCATAAAAAACTCCTTTAGCTTACATACAGACGCAGCACAGGCTAAAATATTCCCAAATATATTTGTGAATATTTTAGCGAATAGCACCGTCTATCAACTACTAAGATACTAAGAAAAAGTGAAAATAAGAATGAAAAAAATCAATATCAATAGAACAGGTCTAATAATTCTCTTTTTATTCTCACTAATACATACGACGGCTTATGCTTCTCTCGATATCACACTTAAAAGTATAGACGATAGTTCACATAAGCTTTCGGAATACATCGGCCAGGGAAAATGGGTGGTGTTAAATGTATGGGGTACTCGCTGCCCTCCCTGCCTTGAAGAAATGCCCGAGCTATCAAGCTTTCACGAGGCACACAAGAACAAAGATGGCATCGTTGTCGGTATCGCCATTGATTTCCCCAGTTACGGTTATGCAAAAAAAGATGAGGTGGTCGCATTTGTTGAAGATTACCTGATCGAATTCCCCATCCTGCTAAGCGATTCCAGTATTACAGAAAAAATGGGACTTGGACGATTAGAAGGCCTGCCTACCAGTTACTTATTTAATCCTGCAGGTGATGTGGTCGGCATGCAGGTCGGCGGCATCACTGAAAAAATATTAACAGATTTCATCGAGAGATATAATCTAAAAAATTCAAAACTCATTAATAAATAAAACCAAATCCGCAAGACCATTCAAAAAATATAAACTGTATTGATCGAAAGATCGTGTCGGCAGTTTATAACCCTCATTGATAATTTTACCTTATCAAAAGACAAAACAACTTCTCTATAAAAATATTTTTTACATATCTGGAATAAATCCCAGGTAACCCCGTCTTTACACTAAATCACACCATAAAAACAAAATTACAAAACCACAGGAGAAAAATATATGAACATATTTAGACCGATAATAAAGACCATGATAGCAACCCTATTGGTCATTTCTTTCAACGCACAGTCAGAAGCTCTCGACAAAAAACCAGAATCCAGTACCAACCTGTTCCATCCAGCAAGAATTACAAAAATGCCCGAAGCACCAGAAAGCAAACCTTTTGCTGAGCATTTTGTGATTTTCCATATATCGTCCGGTGATGGCTACGCACAAAAACTTGTGCTCAATAATGCACAGAATCTTGCTAACTACTATGGAGCCGATAAGGTCGCCATCGAAGTGGTTGCTTATGGCCCAGGATTGAGAGCACTGTTTAAAGAAAGCTCTAATTCAAAGCGTATCGCACGCATGGCTGACCAGGGCATTACCTTTTCTGCCTGCGCTAATACCATGAAAGCAATGGGACGTGATAAAGACTCACTCAACAAAAATGCTGAAGTGGTCGCTGGCGGCGTAGTTAGAATAATGGAATTACAGGAAGCGGGCTGGTCATATATCCGTCCATAACAGACGTACTCTAAATCTATTCTCATATCAATTTTCAAGAAAATAAACAATTAATGAATACACCAAAGGGGTCTCACATGCAAAACAAGTTACTCAAACAAGCCGTCTCAACCATAATGGGAACGGCCATTATCCTCGGCACTAGCCAGGTACAGTCAGCCAACTGGTTTAAATTACGCGGCACTGAGCCGGGTGGCACAGCACATACTTTACAGGTATGGGGATTTTTACAGCCACGTTATACCAGTGATTACAGCGCTAAAATCAGTGGAGTAACGCCCCCCCCACTCGCCGGGCTTAACGATACGATTCCCACAGCAGGTACTACGCCAAGAGAGCGTAACACTCAAGATGGCTTTTCTCTAAGACGTGCCCGTATCGGTATTCGCGGCACCATGCTGCCAATCAATAATGACATCAATTACTTCATACTTACCGAATGGGGCCAAAACGGTATTACCGATGGTGGTCAAAACTCCACTGGTAGTAGTGGTGCACAATTACTCGATGCCTCAGTAACCCTTAACCAGCTGTCTCGTGGTCAGGATGAAGAAGGCCTGGAAAACTTTGGCGCCAGAGTCCGCGTCGGTCAATTCCTGTTCTCACAAACCTCTGAAGCACTCTCTCACTCGACACCTGGACGTCGAGTCCATATGTGGATGCCGGAAGCCACCTTTCAGAATGCTATACGTAGACCAACGTATGACAACGGTGCATTTAACTTCCCTGGTAGTACACCAGCAAATGGCGCCAGAGATATCGGTATAGAGGTTTTTGATTTTACCGAATTTGGTGACCCAGATATGCCGTTTGAATTCACTTACTCACTTGCAATCGGTAACGGAGACACCATCGGTGAACTAAACCGTGATGATAACTATCGTAAATACGCCTGGTTATCAATCGGACAGTTACTTGATGAAACACGTGGTGCACGCCGTCACGACTGGATGGTTTATGGTTGGTGGCAACAAGGTAAAACCAGCTTCAATGATGACATTAACGACGACGGAATATCTGACCAGAATCAAATTAACCCTGTAAATGGTTTTGTTGGTGGTTCAGCATGTGTGGGCACTGCGGGCACTCAAAGTCTTGGTGGTGAAGGTCGTCTCTGTAGAAACGGCAATCAAAAAGACTATAAACAAACTTACCTTGGTTACGGTGTCGAATATTTTGATAAACCATTCGAAAGCCTGGGCCAGATTCGTTTCAATGCAGAATGGCAGAAACAGTATGGCTTTACTTTTGATGGCGCTAACTCACCCTCTGCTGATTTCATCACAGGCGTCAGATATCAGCCAACAGGTGGCCATAACGAAGGCTGGTATGCTGACTTCGGTTACGATATCCAGCAACATCTGGGCATCAAGAACAGAACCACATTAAACGTTCGATATGATGAGTTCGACAGAAACA
>CAWBXM010000142.1:0-4516 GCA_963792545.1 uncultured Gammaproteobacteria bacterium
AACTCGATAAGCAGGTTCTAGTAGTAGATGAAGTTGCCAGGTTTATTTGAGTTTTACATCATGAGGCGTTGTAATTTACATGCCATTCTCTCGATGCACTTTCCAGATCGCCCTGTGCATCGATCGCGCTCCAGAATTCAGTAAAGTCCTTGCTCGCTGTTTCAATTCGAAACTCCATTTTTTTGGTTTTATCTTTCAGGAAAAGTTCGATATTGGCATTAACTGTTTCGACATAATCGCGAGCGATATCTTCGGCTGACATTAGATGATTTTCGTGCATCAATATGCCCTGTTCATAGGCTCTTAAAATTCCGAAGTCGATGCGTTTGACAAAGCTGGTGATCACATCTGTGGGCTCACGTTTCAGATGTACATAAAAGGCGTCGTCACCATATCTCTGGTCGAGGCGCCCTAAAAACCAGGAGAGTCGATTATCTGCTTCGATATGGTTTTCTGGATAATCTAATCGTTTTGCGGCAAGCTGCGTTAATAATGATTCATGTGCACAGCTATAGTTCGTTATGTGTCCACAAGCTCTCGTGAACGTTGTTGAGCCACAGCGCCCAGTGTTTAAAACGAATACATTCATTTTAGTGTGAGGGCTGTTTTCCAGGTATCCATGTCAGTCTGATAACTCAGGATGCTACGGTGGATAGTAGCTAAATAGACCTGCGACTCCTGCTGGCTGGTAATGGTTTTATAGGCGAGTGTATTCTCATCGAAGTTTAACTGTATGTTTTCCAGGAAACTATTGATGTTAGATAATGCCAGTTTAATATTTTTACTATCATCACTATGCTGGTTCCACCATGCGTGCTTATTCTCCAGCTTTTTTTGAATCTGTCGTTTTAGTCGCATTATGATGTCGTGTTTTTCAACATAGCTGTGTTTGATGTCATTATATGTGGAAACAAGAATTGACTGAATCGCCTCACTGCTCAATGAACTGTCAGGAAATTTTTCTATTGCAATCTTTTGTATGGCGAACAGCGCAACATCACCATAAAACTGCCGGATAAATTCATTGCTCAGGTCTATCAGGTTGTCATGACTCTCCACCCCGGCACGAAATTCAGACTGCCCAGTCGACTCGACGGTACGATTGTGCAACATGGGTAGATTAGCTGAAACAAATTTGTGATTAAGCCTGGCTTTCAAAATTCGACCAAGAACCGGGCCTGCCATGCGCAGTTTAAGCGGCGCAAAAGGAATAAAGTGATCCAGAACTTCAGGTTTTATTACATAGTTACCGGTATAGACTGTCCTGGCCGGCACGGTTTTATCGAATCCGCTGGCATAGCTAAAAAATGTTTTTCGGGTCGGATGCTCACCGTAAAAGAAACTCCCCATTTTTTTTGAAAAATCATAAAAGCAATCGGCGTTGTCATGTTTTCCGGATAGTGAACAGTGATAATTGAAGGCGCGGTTGTGGTCTGAGAAACCGAAGAGATTGGCCATATCATGGTAGGCAGAATCATCTTTTTTATTGATGTCATGCTGATGGAATTCACATGAGTTTGCAGGCGCTAATTTTTTTATCTTGCTCAAAAAATTTTTAACATCCTGCTGAAAGTTTCCTGCCATAACTGAAGGTGACACCGGTGGGTCACCGACGACTTTTCCTGTCAAAATAGAAATATCCTGGGTACTGAATATTTCATTGAGGTAATGGAAGTAGTTTATTGCGTACAGATTATTGTCTGACCGTGTGGAGTTAATGCAAAACTCCTGATCACTATCGATGAAATAGAGCAATGTGTTTGTATCGTATGGTGTTTCCGACAGGGATTGTTGTAATTTTAAGTATGTGATATTGCGCATAATAGATGCGCCTTTATGTGAAAAGTCCGTCGCTGCTCTTATATGATGAACACTGGATATGATATGGGATAAGTCTTTTTGTTCAGCGGTAGCTTTTTGTGTTAATGCCAGCTGATCTGCGAGACCAAAATATTCTGTTGCGATGCCTTTGCTGATCAGCTCCTCGCAGTAGTTCTGATGAAGCTTGATATTTTTTTCCAGTTTAGAGTCATCGGCGATAAGCACGGATATCTTGTTAAATCTATTGTGACTAGTGCCACCGTAACCGTATTTTTCACACAGTACTGACAGGCTCTGCAGGCATTGTTTCAGGTGTTGAGGCCTGTCTGCAACGGGGATGACGATCTTAAAATTATAGCGGGTATCGACGGTCTTAAGTTCGTATAATTTTTCCATAACTTTGAAAGCGTTTTGATATGTTTCAATGTCATCATTGCTGGGCTCGTCACCCCATATTTTTTGTTCTAGCTTTACTATGGTGTTTTTATATAAAGCAATGACTCTGTCGATTGCATTGTCATCTGCTGATCGTGATAACTGCGTGAGAAGATTTTTTAACTCGACTGAGCCCTCAGGAATTCTCCCAGCTCGCTTAAGCAGTGAAGTGTTAATAGTAGAGTTCATTTTGTTAGAATTATCGTCTTGATGAATAATTCGGGAATGCGTTTTTGTCGATGATGATTTCGATCAGATTGATCTTATCTGCAAAATCAGTATTACCGAATAAAGTGTCCAGCTGTTGTTCAGACTCAATCAAGATGTGGTTGATAGCGAAAGAATCTGCCAGTTTTTTATAATCAGGGTTGATGAAATCACAGTCGATGAAGCGGTTATCATAACTCTGAATCTGATTTTTTCGTATCAGGCCCATACTGCTGTTGTTAAACAGAATAATGTTTAATGGTATCTGATAATTCACGGCGGTCATTATCTCCATGCAGCACATCTGGAAACCGCCATCGCCCATGATGGCAAACATAGTGGTCTTTTTGTGGAACTGGGCGCCAATTGCTGCGGGTAGGGCGTGGCCTAGAGATGATATGCCCGCATTGGGGTAGAAGTGATTTTTGGTTGTTACTTGAAGCAGGTTCTGCGCAAATATAATGTTGTCGTCAAAAATAGATATACCTTCTGGGAACACGCTGTTCATTTTTTCGAAAAAGTATTTCACCAGTGTGAACTCTGACTGAAAAATTGAATTTCCTTCAACTATGGATTTTTCTTCGATGTTGTTTTTATATTCAGCAATGTCCAGTAGATTTTTTTTCTTGATATCGTTGCCGTTAATTCTATGTAAGATTGTATCCAGCGTCTGTTTTATGTCGGTATTTATGCAAAGATCAGCCTGGTAAACTTTATTTAACTGTTGATCATTTATATCGATCTGAACAACGTTTTTATTGCTGAGTAATTTATTGTTCCACAGGTAACTGGTGCGCTCGTTAAAACTCGCGCCTAATACGATAACCAGGTCTGCGGTGTTGACGATGTAGTCGTAAGCATAGCCGCTGGATGTGACACCCAGGCTGCCAAGAGAGAGTTCAGAGCATTCATTGATAGTACCTTTGCCTTTAAGGCTGGAGGTTACTGGTATGTTGAGTGTCTGACTCAATTTGCTAACCTGTGCCTGCGCGCCTGATTTGATGCAGCCATAACCGGAAACAATTACGGGCTGTTTGCTGTCCCGGAGAAGGTCAATAAAATGCTCGATCTGGTACGATGATTGGTGGCTGCTTGGTGTTCTGTCCGACTCTGTTAAAACTGGTTTCCTGCAGGTGATGATGTTGTCGAGAATGTCCAGTTCGACCATCTCTTTTTGCACGTTAAAGGGCAGGCTTAATAAGACTGGCCCCGAGTTTTCTGAGAGTAATATCTTGGATGCTTGATTGAGTACGTTTTCCAGGTAATCAGTACGTTCGATTACTCGGCTGTAAAGGGTGATGCTGTCGAACAGAGCGCATTGATTGATGCTGCCGCCTTCTCCTGAACTTTCCTGCAGGCCGCCTTTACCAAAAATATAGGTTGGGGTTTCACCGGTTATAATCAGGATAGGTTGTTTATCAACGTAGGCATTTGCGATGCCGGTGATCAGGTTGGTGGCACCGGGACCAGCGGTGGTTATACAGGCGCCAATTTTTCCTGATACACGGTTGTATCCACCGGCCATAAAGGCCGCCCCTTGCTCATGTTTGGCGAGTACGGTCTGAATCGGGGAGTCAAATAAACTATCATATACCGGCAATATATGCGCGCCAGGCATACCAAAAATGGTTCCAATGCCGAGGCGCTCCATATACTTTACAATTAATTCACTTACTTGAACTTTCATATAATTACTTGAAATTCAGATGCTTATACTTATAGCCAGTAATTAATCTTACTGAGTCGGCATTCTTTATGGCGTAATATTGAATCTTAGCATTAGATGGCGCGGCTATCTCCCTAAAATAGGGTGGTATTGAAAAAGCGTATGGAAGTCTTTGTCTATAATAAAGAAAAACTCTGCGTCTCGGCAACAATTCCTCGGTAATTGCTCCTGCATTACCCTACTACATGCCACCCATGGCATTATGCTTTGCTCTAACATCTACATCCATGTAAGCATGCCCTAATATGTGCCGAATTGCTTTTGAGTATTGGCTATGGGCGGACTAGCGTATGCCAGGGAGCAATACTCTAAGCGCTAACATAAACA
>CAWBXM010000143.1:0-3215 GCA_963792545.1 uncultured Gammaproteobacteria bacterium
CTGGCAGTACTGCTTGTCAGGCTGCATGAACCTAGATCAGGTAGGTTAGTAACATCAATTTCCGCACCAAACTGTTTTAAAGCACCACACATGGCTTCCATCTTTTCATCCATGGCATGTATATGATCCAGCATTTTGTTTATTGCGGTGGCGACAGGGTCAGGAGCATCCTGTGTGGCACCATAGGCATCAAAGCCGAGCTTCTGAGCAATTTCATCACGTTTTATCTGCTCATCATCACGATGATGAATAACGCGCCCAGGCACGCCCACTACTGTAGCGTGAGTCTCTACGTTTTTTGTAACTACGGCATTTGAACCAATACGTACCCCTTCAGACAGGATAATAGGACCAAGAACTTTTGCGCCGGCACCGACCACGACATTATTGAGTAACGTAGGATGACGTTTACCCGCCTTCCAGCTGGTGCCACCTAATGTCACGCCGTGATACAGGGTACAGTCATCACCGATCTCGGCCGTTTCACCAATAACAACACCCATACCATGATCGATAAAAAAACGGCGGCCGATAGTCGCACCGGGATGGATTTCGATACCGGTCAACCAGCGTGCGAAATATGCAAGCCAACGCGACAGCCACTTAAGCCCCATATTCCATAACGAATGATTTAAACGGTGCAAAATAACCGCATGTAAACCGGGATAACAGGTCAAAACTTCCCAGGTATTTCTCGCTGCCGGGTCTCGGTCAAATACGCACTTTATGTCTTCACGAATACGGATGTGTTTTTCCTCTAATGTAAGTACTGCAACAACATTTTCACCAACGAGGACACGATGGTCATGAAGGTAAAAATAAAAAGATAATTATAAGCCATTGCGCGAAGCACAAAATATAAAACCTTTATCGCTATGTTATACGAAATCCACTTCGATGTTATACCCTGAAAATTTACGGATATTCAGTACGCCAGTATCAAGGATTATGTATTGCCCCTTGATACCCGTCAACTTACCTTCAATTTCAGTTTGTTTATCAAAATTTAGCGATTTGACTTTTTCCGGATAATCTTCTATTGGGTACTTGATCTCTACCACATCCTCATCGATAGCCTGTATCGAATCTTCACCCTGCTGGTTTTTAATAGCGGCTATTTCATCTGTACATTTCGCCAATAATTCGTCACGAATATCTTTTAACTGTAAAGACTCGCTATCTGCTTTCAACATTTTTCGCCAGTCCGTACGATCTGAAACGTGTTGTTTTAGAACCACTTCCAGTAAACCCGACTGCAGCCGATTACTCACCTTAAAGATGGGCAAAGCCTGACCTGCGCCCTGATCTATCCACCGCGTGGGTATCTGTGTACCACGGGTGATGCCCACTTTTATACCTGACGCATTAGCAAGATAAACATAATGCGGAATGAAACAGTTCGCCTCACCCCACGCCGGCTCACGGCAACTACCTGCAGAATAATGACAAGTTTCCGGTTTCATTATGCACATGTCGCACGCTGCCAAATCCCGAAAACAGGGATAACAATGTCCCTGTGCAAAACTCTTTTTTGTTTTACGACCACAGGCGACGCAGTTAATCTCGCCGTTATAAGTTAACTTTATAGTTTGTCCGATATGTTCGTTCATTGGCAATAATTCATCACCGACAGGCAGCTGATATTGCACTGGTTGATTGTTTTTAGCATCACCTAGCGTGGATCGCATCTTTAAAATGTTACCGTTCATCTTCATATTTTACTGTGATTTTCCCTTATAATTGAATGAATTCATCAATCTTGTCGACAGCTTGCTGTAACACTTCAAGCGATTGAGTGTAAGCAAAACGGCAGTGAAGATTTGCCTGATGCGTGCCAAAATCGATACCGGGCGTCAACGCAACGCCTTGCACCTCTAATAATTTTTTTACCCAGTTATAACTGTCGTCAGTAAAACGTGAGCAGTTGGCGTAGATATAAAAGGCTCCCTGTGGTTTAACTGCGATGTCGAAACCCAGCTGCTCTAAGGCTGGCAATAAGAAATCACGGCGTTGTTTGAACTCATCCCTGCGTTCATCAAGCAGAATTTGTGTGTCTTTCTTTAACGCCGTTAAGGCTGCATATTGTGACATGGTCGGCACGGCTAAAAATATGTTTTGCGCTATACGATCGATACTATCGACATAAAACTCAGGTACGACCATCCAGCCAATTCGCCAGCCTGTCATACCAAAATATTTTGAAAAACTATTAATTACAAAACATTCATCTGAAACTTCAAGCGCAGTATATTCTTCGGTGTCGTAAACCAGCCCCTGATATATCTCATCGACGATAAGTTGCCCCTGTTTTTTCTCAACAAACTGAGACAACGAAAGCAATTGCTCTTTCGGCATTACTGTTCCAGTTGGATTCGATGGTGTCGCCACCATAGCAGCACGGGTTTCACTGTTCCAGTATTGCGCCACTGAGGTGGCATCCAGCTGATAGTGATTTTCAGCGCTCACAGGGATTGAGATGCAATCTGCAGCCAGTATCTGTGCAATATTTCGGTTACACGGATACCCCGGATCAGCTAGCAGAACATTCTCTCCGACGTCCAGCAAACACAAAATTGCCAGCTGCAGTGCACCGGAAGCACCAGGCGTAATTATTATCCGCTGCGGATCAATAGTAAGGGAAAACTTCCTGTTGTAATATTCAGCGATCGCTTGCCGTAGTTCGGGCAGACCCAAGGCCGGTGTATAATGCGTTTTAAGCTGTTTTAGCGCATCAATACCGGCATCAATAACAGGTTTCACGGTCGAAAAATCAGGTTCGCCAATCTCAAGATGATAGATTGGTTTACCCTGCTGACTTAGAGCATTAGCCCGAGCTAAAATATCCATCACATAAAAAGGGCTCAGTTGCTCTGACCGTCTGGACAATTTACGTGATGTCATAATATAAGTTGAATCGCTGAGCATTGATTTTCATTGACAGGCATTTTACACTGAGAACTTAGTTACAGAGAACCTCTTTACAGGTTCATTTTTATTACCATTTCCAGGTAAGCATGACCGTGAACGCAGCCGGGCCGCTCTGATCGCCCACACGGCCCACGATCAGGCCGCCCTCTTCATACAGAACAATGGCCTGGCCCGTCGCGCCGTCCACGACGCCGCTGTCCACACCTGCCGAGGCCACCTCAAGCGTGTAGAGCGTGCCATCGCTGGCGGCCGCGCCATCCGCGCCGTGCGCCACATCAAACAGGACC
>CAWBXM010000144.1:0-3052 GCA_963792545.1 uncultured Gammaproteobacteria bacterium
GTTGATTTAAATGATTCAAGGGGACGCACGGAGTGAAGCGCCCCCTTTTATTCATTTACAGTACCAGCATGAATACAAAAACAATCACATTATTCGCCGGTCCGCTATCAGCACTACTGATGTACTACATGGTAGTGAATACCTCATCTGCAACTAATAACATCGCACTAGCTATCACCGCAGCCGTTGCAACAATATGTATCATCTGGTGGATATTCGAGCCCGTACCCATCCCCGTCACATCTCTACTGCCATTAACCGTCTTTCAATTGGGCGGCGTACTCACATCAAACGAAATCGGCCAATCCTATGGCAGCCCACTTGTTCTTTTATTACTCGGTGGTTTTATATTATCCAAAGCCATGGAGCGAAGCGGCGCTCATCTACGACTCGCCCTGTTCATGGTCAACTTATTCGGCAAAACCAGCAGCAAACAGCTGGTTCTCGGTTTTATGGTAACCGCAGCAACATTAAGTATGTGGATTTCCAATACAGCCACCACCTTAATGTTATTACCTGTTGCAATGGCAGTAGCCAATAAGGCAAAAGACAAACAGCTTGCCACGCCTCTAATGTTAAGCATCGCTTTCGCTGCCAGTATCGGCGGCATAGGCACCCCCATCGGCTCTCCGCCTAACCTGGTCTTTATGCAGGTATATGAACAGCAGTTCCATAAAAACATTGATTTCACTGAATGGATGAGCTGGGGCATACCCATCGTACTGTGTATGATCCCTGTAACCTGGTTATGGCTGACCAGAAAACTCAACTACAGCGGCGGTTTCGATATGCCAGACGTAGGCAGATGGAGTTTGATTGAAAAACGCGTAATGACTGTCTTTGCTGTTACCGCTTGCGCATGGGTGACAAGAAAAGAACCCTTTGGTGGCTGGAGCAGCTTGCTGGATTTGCCCGCAGCTAATGACGCATCCGTGGCTTTAATTGCCGTTATATTAATGTTCATCATCCCCGCCGGTTACACCAGTGACAACCGAAAAAATGAAAAGCTACTCGACTGGGAAACCGCGAAAACCATTCCATGGGGCATCCTTTTATTATTTGGCGGTGGCATCACCCTGGCCAAAGCCTTTGGTGTTTCCGGGTTAAGTGCCAGCCTTGCTGAAAACTTATCCGACTTATCGACATTACCAATCATGGTCATGATATTTGCCGTCTGTCTGGGCGTCACGTTTTTAACAGAGACCACAAGCAATACGGCAAGCACGGTTTTATTAATGCCTGTATTAGCTGCTACCGCAATAGGCTCGAATATTGATCCAAAATTATTGATGATTCCGGCAGCAATCAGTGCCAGTTGCGCGTTTATGATGCCGGTGGCGACGCCGCCTAACAGTATCGTTTATGCCAGTGGTTTTTTTACTACAAAAATAATGGCCAGAGAAGGTTTTGTTCTGAACCTCTGCGGGGCGATTATCATTACGACTCTTTGTTATTTTATTTTGCAGTAAAAATCAAAGGTGGTAGATAAAGGTATCGGTGATAAATCTATAACACTTAAGATTTACCAGTGCGCGTTAGTGTAAAACAGCAATCCCTTAACTGATTTCATCAAGTACTGGCCTTGAATGATTACATAATAGCTTAAAGAGCAGAATAACTTTTTTCGGGTGTCTATGAATGTTACAATTTTATAAATGTTGATAAAAATTGGCAGGAGTTTTCAATGATCAAAAACAGTGTTTCCTTACTGAGTCTCACCAGAGGCTTTGTGTTTCCGTTACTAATTATCTTTTTTTCGACGAATGCAGCCTTAGCTCAGACCGAACTTGAGGGTGCTATAAGTGGACTTCTTACGCGCGGGCCAGCAAAGCTGCTTGATGCGAAAGGTCATGGCTACAGTGCCACGCAAATCGATAAAATATTGAATGAATTCTATCAAAAACGTGATCTTAAGCCTGCATGGGTTACTGAGAGTGGGCCAGGAAAGCGTGCCGAAATCTTGTTATCTGTACTTGATAATGCTTCAGCAGAGGGACTTGAGCCGGCAGACTACCGGGTCAGCTTGCTACACAAATGGTGGGATAAACGTGACGCAGAAAGTCTTGCCAAGATCGATATATTACTCACACTTGAGCTTGCACATTACGTAGGAGACGTGCGTGAAGGAAGGCTTATTCCAAAGACCGTGGATCCAAAACTTTTTGCTACTGCGCACGATGCGGATATCGATGTTGTCGCTTTGACGAAGCAGGCGCTTGCAGCGCCGGATTTACGCGCATTTCTAGAAGCCCAGGCCCCGCAGCACCGTTACTACCGCGCACTACTTCCTGCACTCGCCCATTACAGAAAGATTCAACAGGATGGAGGCTGGCCTAGCATCCCGGCAGGTAAAACACTGGAGATTGGGGCGAATGATCCGCGCGTTGCTACCATGAGAAAACGGCTTTCGATTACTGGCGAGTATGCCGGCGCCGATTCAAGTTCAACCATATACGACGATGAACTTGAACAAGCGGTTAAGCTCTTTCAGGAACAACATTACCTTACGCCAGACGGTAAAGTTGGTAAGGGAACAATCGCGGCGATGAATGTTAGCGCAGAGGATAGAGTCAAGCAGATTATTATCAACCTCGAGCGTTGGCGCTGGACATCGCGTGATATGGATGGAACGCAAATTTTTGTAAATATTGCGGGTTACCATCTTTCTGGTCTTACCAGCGAGGAGATTGATATTCGTATGCCTGTGATTGTCGGAAAAGAACATCACATGACGCCCGTTTTCAGTGACACGATCAAGTACCTTGAGTTTAATCCATACTGGAACGTACCTACTTCGATTACTGTAAATGAGTACTTGCCGCAGCTTCAAAAAAATCCGAACGCATTGTCAGCTAAAAATATTCGAATTTTTTCAAAAGATGTGGAGGTAGATCCTAACTCTGTTGAATGGAAAAACGTAAGTAAAAAGAAAATGGCGCGCTATCGATTACGGCAGGATCCCGGCCCAAAAAATGCGCTGGGCACCGTGAAGTTTATATTTCCAAACCCATACAGTGTTTACCTGCACGATACGCCAAATCACGCGCCATTC
>CAWBXM010000145.1:0-6670 GCA_963792545.1 uncultured Gammaproteobacteria bacterium
TAATTTCTTTGGTATTAACTCTCAAGCACTTTAGTGTATAAAAATGAAAACCAATGCTAAAAATGCAGCTGACATTCGTATTAATATCGCAGGCCAGATACTGGTGCCACTAAAAATTACGTTGAATTCGATACTGTTCCCTGCATCAAATATCAATGTAATCACTGCCATACTAAATATAACACTTACAGTTACAAGTAAAATAATCCTTGATGGATAGCTTACCTGGTAAAAAACTAATGAGAACAGTACGATAAATAAAGCTATGTACATGTAAGGGTTGTACGATGATAAATATCCACTTCCTACCTTAATAAAGTAACGAGGTGTATATTCGATAGCTTGATTATTACCAACTTCAAATATTTTAGCTGTTACAGCATTACCAAAAACATCAGAAACTACGCCATATTCGATATTACACTCATGTTCATTACTCATTTTTTTCGGACTGTAGCCTATGGCTTTCAAGACTGATAAATAAAGAGAAGTTTGATAGCTATCTCTAAAAGTTGTGATTTCATAATGATTTTCATCTTGGGGACTTAGTCCAAAACCTGATGCAACTACCAGGTTACGTACCCATTTGTTTTCAGACTTATGCAGCATACGGGAGTCTAAATCAGTTGTGAAAAATACCACATCCTGAAATCGTTCTCTCAGCGCCTGCAACACCAATAATTTGTCGTATGCATCACTACCGACAATACCGATTGCTCTCACTGAACCACTACCTGCCAGCGAATCATTTAGATGACTTACCTGGTCACCAATATTCCTCAGGTAGTCGTATTGATTCTCACCAACTGGCCGTCGAATTTCTTTCTCACCATCTTGGCCATCTGATTTTTTACTTTTATCACTACTGTCCTTATAGCTCGTAGCCCCATCGATACCTCTGAGATAGTTGTAACTATGCAGCCAGTCGACATCATCCACTTCACTTTTGACTCTAATATTTCGCCTGAAAAGATCATTAAAGTTGCGTGAATAAACAGTATCCCACTCTCCGATCAACACTATATGATCCTGCTTTTCCGCACGATTAAAGTCTATTCCATTTATATCCTCACATGCATCAACGGCTTTGAAATCATCAATCAGTTTATGGTTACAGTAATCAGCTACTTTGTGGCCAGACTGCTCACTATCTTCGCCTGGTATATATTTATAGGGATTTATTCCTCGTCGTAATAACTCATTAAGCAATGCTTCTACTAACTCGTCATCCCCAGGAATGGTTCTTTCAATATTTAACCAGTCTATATTTGCGTTATCTTTTTTATTGATATATTTATTTATACCGACATCATCCATCGTCGCCTTTGGCGAATAGATCTTAATATCATGCTTTTCAAAATCGTTAATTATCGCATCACTGCATGTTCTACCTTTCTCTGAGCTGTTAGCTTCTCCCGATACACAACTTAATCTGTAGGCTTCTTCATACATGTTTATCAATGTAGTCGAGCTTGCCGGGCCAATCACGTCAAAACTGTATTTTTTATCATCCTCATCTAAATTCTTTGTTATTTTTGACCGTATACTATTTAGCATTTGCAATGGGTTATTTTTAGCGACAACACTGTCATCTACCCAGAGAACAAGTATATTACGTTCAACAATTCCACTTCTTTCTCGCGTTTTATTTACAAACCACTCGTACGGAATAGTTGCTGGCCACTGGCAGTACTCGTATTTATCATTGCTAACACCTTTTCCATTTATTGCAGATCGACACAGACTGGCGAAGTTCATAAAGCCAATGTGTCCAGCATCTTTTGGTATATAGTCAGCTTTTGATAGTGACGAAACGACAGCGTAACGACTTCTTATGCGGGCCTCATTGTCTTCAGCGTAATTACCACCCGGCACCATCACCGCCAATATTTTTAGTTCAGTAGCTTTGTCTCTATCAATACGGCAAGCTAACTCACCATAACTATGCGCCTTGTTTTTTTCGTCTAATGACTCCCCCGGCGTCACACAGACGACATGTGTCTCATCTTGATACAAATAGTCCTGCGCTATCTGAGTACCAACAGGTTGAGTGGTGGGTTTTTCTATTTCCGAATCGAAAGCTGCCCTGTGCTTTTCAACAGCGTCGAAAGGGTCCTGCCATAAACGTGCCCTGACATCTTCCGCAGTTGATGAGTATCTTGATGAGGGGTCTGGTCGTGTTGAATTAAATGGGTTGTCGCTATATACAAATATGCCGAGCGCAATCAGTACTAGGGCGATGCCTGGTACGGGGAATTGACCATTTGATTTGTTTTCATCCATATTAGCAAATCAGATAAGGACTTTACTAAGTAGCTATGTATACAAAAACTGCATCTTAATTAACATATATCTATCCATCTTTCTTCTCATTTCCCATCTTCACACCCTCCCCGATACCCTGTGTTTTAGATTAGCTCCAATACTGTACACCCGATTAAATATTAAATGCAAATTAGTTAATTATAATTTTCTTATTAGTATAAAACTTATATACGAACAAATAATTTAGCTAAATCATAAAAATTTTATTAACTTCATGGCAATTCTATAGCTGCCATACCATAATAAATAGCCACGATGCTACAAAAGGCTTAGATCATGGCAGAAGAAGTAATCATCTCTGATACGGCGTTTGACGTACCTGTTGATAACTACGAAGAATTTGATCAGGAACTTGCTGCCGGAAAACTCGGACAAAGCCTGATACAGGAAAATACCCTGAAAGGAACCCGAAGAGAATTTCAGTTTTATGCTGACGACAATCTATTACTCAGTCTGCTGACTAAGAAAAAGTCCGTCGCGAAAAAATATCGCGTTAATCTAGCGTGGCTTTCTTCTGAACCCGAACATAATAAAGTTATCATCTGGAAATGGCTATATGGTGCCATCGCATCTTGTTTGCTTATGGCGTTGAGCATCTTCCTCACCCTGAATAACATCGTCGACTTTCTCTATGGGGCTGTAGCTACTACAGTACTGATAACGGCAATGCTGATATCTACATTGTTATTTTTTTACCATATGCGAGATGAATATATCTTTAAAAGTCGTTTTGGTGACATCATGCTATTTTCAATCGAAAACAAAAAACCTAAACAATCCGCTTTTGATTATTTTTTTGTTAACCTGCAGCAGCTTATCGATAAATCACAGCGCAAACTTTCTGTGACTGAACGCCTGGTCGGTGAACTGAAGATGTGCCGGCGGTTGAGAGATGAAGGCATTATCAACGATGAGACTTATACCACCGCCAGAACTGCCATATTCAAGCATGAGCAATATAAGGTATAGAAAAACTTAATGGCCGCCGTTTTGCCAATCATTAAAAATCAATGGCTAAATAAAAAAATACAAATCGTCCGTTTTCAATATCAATTTTTAACTTTGCACCATGGTAAAGTGCGTAATCGATATAACCGGGTATCGCGCTATTAACGTGACACTCACTGGCATGTTGCGGTGATTCAAAATCGCGGTCTCTGTCGTACCACGCCAGCAGCATATTATCGCCGATCAATTTCTCAGCTTCTTCGTTAGCCAGACTCATGGCCTGCAAATAATCGTCCAACGCTGGCTCAGGTGACAGCTCGACGATATCCACGCCTGTGTAATCCGGCTGCTGCGGCATATTACATTTTGATTCTATAGTCATATGTTAAACAATACCCTATGAGAACAGGCTCTGTTAGTTCAAACCCAGAGGATCTATTATTTTTTAATCTATTTCCAGAACAATATTTTTGATACTAACGCTAAATGTTGAGTGCGTATTATCACCATCAGCCATTAACCACAAAGCCACAGCATCCTGAGATTTATCAAACATGTAACTGGATTTCTGCCATCCTGAGCCATCATCCTGACTTTCTACAGAAATCATGGTGATGCGCTTATTATAGGGATTAACCCAGATCTCACCTGGTCCATGTTTTGCGCCTGCCACCAGGTAAATCATTTCTTCTGAAGGAAACTTCAACTGCTGCCTGACCTGTTTAAGCCAGGACGGAACGAAGGGATTGATTGATTCATCATCTGATCTCAACAGAACACCCAGCTTAAATACGGCGTCATCACCACTTCGCTGGAGCTCCTGTTGTGCATTTTTTATCAACGGCTCCCCTTCACTACGCCAGTCAAAACTCACCTTTTTAATATTTTTCACCGTATCAAACGGAAGCATTAAAAAAGACGCACTATCGTCCACCTCAATCTTTACAACACCTTTTTCGTAACTGTGCTTATTCGCCGGTATTTTTTTAAACTGGATATGCTCGAAATTTTTAGCCTGCAATGAAATAGCTTCTACTACTGGCTCTGCAAGTAAAGTATCAACCTGCAGTAAAATAGTTATCGCAAGTATTACAGAGATAAAACAGGGCCTTATTCTAATATCCATGATTAACATTTATCGACATGGACAAAAATAATTGACACTATTCATGCAGCCATTCTTTCAACTTCTGCGGTCTTTTGATTTTAGCCTTCTATCGATGGTATATCTGCGAGCTGGACCGTTGTAATTATTATCCGTAGATAAACGACGATCACTGCGCGCAACCCTGCGATCAAGGTTCAATTTTCGCTGTGGGTCCTTCGAAGTGATGGAATCCTGTAGCCTTCGGCCAGTTTTTTTATTTTCGCTAATATTTTCGCTGGCTTCATCTGTTTGTTCTGAATCAGTTGTGGGTTTATTGGAGTCGATTTTAGTCATCTTTACTCATGTGCCTCATTATCAGTGGAACAAACAGGGTCTGACTCGAGTTAACGATATCCAGAGAGAACGGACCTGACTGATCTCTTTCGATCAGCGAATTTTTAGATGTAAGCAACTCTATACACTCCCCGATAACCCTGTGCTGTTCTAGCTAAGAAAGTATTTTTTACGTTATAACCCCATGTAAAGCAAATTTTTCTTCGTTTATGACCTTCATTATCCCTTATATCTTGCCCCGCCAGCGAGGTGAGACTCGCAATCTATTAGACAAACACCCCATACAGATACAAACAAAAAAGCCCGCATTTGCGGGCTTTTAAGATCTCTCACATTTGTTCGAGATGACAGTTATGCTTTGCTATAAATCTCACTACCTAGAGATTTAAACTCTTCGGATTTTTCCTGCATCCCTTTATCTAACGCAACTTCAATCTTATCAAAACCATTCTCAGCAGCGTACTCTCTTACGTCCTGCGAAATCTTCATCGAGCAAAACTTCGGCCCACACATAGAACAGAAATGCGCTACCTTATGGCCTTCCTTCGGCAAGGTTTCGTCATGATACTCACGCGCACGCTCCGGGTCTAAAGCGAGTTTGAACTGATCTTGCCATCTAAATTCAAAACGGGCTTTTGACATAGCGTTATCACGTATCTGTGCACCGGGATGGCCTTTTGCAAGGTCAGCCGCGTGTGCGGCAATTTTGTAGGTGATGATACCAACACGTACGTCTTCTTTATTGGGCAGGCCTAGATGCTCTTTCGGGGTGACATAACACAACATGGCGCAACCGTACCAGCCAATCTGAGCCGCGCCGATACCCGAGGTAATGTGATCATAACCGGGAGCGATGTCAGTGGTTAATGGACCAAGCGTATAAAAAGGTGCTTCGTGACATTCTTCCAGTTCCTTATCCATGTTTTCTTTGATCATCTGCATGGGCACATGACCTGGACCTTCGATCATCACCTGCACGTCGTGTTGCCAGGCAATTTTTGTTAACTCACCTAAGGTTTCAAGTTCACCGAACTGGGCTTCATCATTGGCATCGGCCAATGAACCTGGGCGCAGGCCATCACCTAATGAAAATGACACGTCATAGGCTTTCATGATCTCGCAGATTTCTTCAAAATGAGTGTACAGGAAACTTTCTTCATGGTGCGCGAGGCACCATTTTGCCATGATCGAACCACCACGTGAAACGATGCCGGTGACGCGTTTTGCTGTCATCGGCACATATCGCAAAAGCACACCCGCATGAATGGTGAAATAATCCACACCCTGCTCGGCTTGCTCTATTAATGTATCTTTAAATATTTCCCAGGTTAAGTCTTCGGCAATCCCGCCTACTTTTTCCAGTGCTTGATAGATGGGCACCGTACCGATAGGCACCGGCGAGTTACGCAGGATCCACTCGCGGGTTTCATGGATATTTTTACCGGTAGACAGAGCGAATTCCGAAGCTTGAACGGGCGCCGAAACCGCGCATGGCGACCCGCAGGTCCCCTGAAAGTTATATCGGTTTTGAATATAAAGCCCGGGCACAGCCGCAAGCGCCTCATCCAGACCCAGCTGCTGTGTTCCCCGCTGAATTCGCTCTTTTCCGACGACAGATATCTATTGCGCCACGTCGCGCACTGACGTTTCCCTGCGTGTCGCCGATACCACGATCTCGTCCAGGATGTCGTCATTCTGCATCTGCGCGGATACGGGTGGAAACAGGAAAGGCATGGGCATTGCCGGAAGAAGCGCTCGTTTAACGGCACGATTAATAGTAGTCATGAATGGATTTCGACCTGATTATTGATAGCGCACAAGCGTGCGCCGCATTGAAGCACATACGATAGGAAAAAAGCAGTCTGAATGCCAGAGATTCCACTCGTTTTCGACTCCTTCCGCAGGACTTTAGGTATCGCCTGAAACAAATATTCAACGATGTCCGCTTCCAACTAT
>CAWBXM010000146.1:0-3793 GCA_963792545.1 uncultured Gammaproteobacteria bacterium
AACCATATTGCTGCTATCAAGCCATAGTTAAGATGCCCGATACTGTCAGCTTTTCTATCGTAACCCACGAGGACAATTTTATTCTCGACATCGAAGAACTTACTAACAAAAGAATAGCGACCCTGCCATCGCCAAGCCTGGGCGCGATGCGCCTGGAAAAGCTATTTCCCAACCCGGTACGCATACCACTTTACACCTATGAGCCAAACTCCAACAAAGCTGTTGACAGCGTACTCTCAGGAAAAGTAGACGCTGCTATCATCCCGACTCCTCTGGCATCGCAATATAGCAACTTAAATACTGTCATGACCACCGACCCCGTACCCCACATGGCGTTATCGGCCTCCCCTGACGTACCAGCTGATATCATAGAAAAAATTCGTACGGCTCTCATTGAAGCCCCCACAACCCCTGATGGAAAGGCGATGCTGTCCCAGCTTAAGTTTGAAAAGTTTGAAACCACCGACAATGCAACCTATGCCGGATACGCAGTATTACTTGAAGGTGTTTACGGCTACGAAGCCAGATAATTCAAAAACCTGAAAACACTCAGACAACACCACCTACCTACTCAACAGCAGCTTTCCATTTAATAGAACATCCTATACTGGGAATCTGCTGCTCAGGTCCACGGCCAGACTGCGCAACCTGTCGCATAGCTTCAAATAGATCACGCCTCACATCGTCCGCAGCCGCCTCCTTACGACTCGAATCCAGTCGGCCACGGTACTGCAACTGCATAGATCGGTTATAACCAAAAAAATCCGGCGTACAAACAGCGCCGAAAGCTTTAGCTACCTGCTGCGACTCATCAAACAGATAAGGAAACGGAAAAGCGAACTCTTCTGACACTTTCTGCATATTCTCGAATGAGTCCTCCTCATATTCAGCGGGATCATTCGACATGATCGCAACACTGTTTACACCAAACTCCGTCAGCGCCTTAGTATCTCGCACCAATCGATCACGAATAGCTTTGACATAGGGGCAGTGATTACAGATAAACATTACCAACAGGCCATTTTCACCTCTCGCCGCTTCCGGCGTCCAGATTTTCCCATCAACACCGGGCAACGAAAAGTCTACAATGGGCAGGTCAAACTCACATACAGGGGTTTCAAGTGATACCATAACTCCTCTCTCTATTAGTTGCCGACACAGGCCAGCATTTGTTTTTACAGACTAAAAAATCTTAAATAAAACTCCATATCGGAGAAAATCATGCCAACTCCGAAGCACTACACAGCCTTTTTAAACCTTGAAACAATAGAAACTGCCCCCATAAACTGTTAACATGGTTGATTCGGCTCACACATATTAACACGAGCAGAGCGGCGTCTAATTAACACAGAAAACACCCTCGACCCACGCGGTTCAGGTGTTAACTATTTTAGTTAAAATCGATTTTTTTCAGGTTTCATTTTCAGGTTCAAAGAAGGCAATTTTATGGCATCTCCCTTGTTGGAAAAAGACAAACAGTCACGTCTTAAATCACTCATTGCCAAAGGCAAAGAGCAGGGCTACCTTACCTACCCTGAGGTAAATGACCACATCCCTGAAGGCATTGTTGACCCGTCACAGATCGAAGACATCATCAATACTATCACTGACATGGGCATCCAGGTACTGGAAATTGCGCCAGAAGCCGAGTCGCGCGTACTATCCGACACATCTGTTAGCGAAGCCGATGATGAGACTACCGACGAGGCCGTTGCAGCATTAGCCTCTATCGAATCAGAGCTAGGTCGCACCACCGATCCGGTACGCATGTACATGCGCGAAATGGGCAGTGTTGAACTACTTACACGTGAAGGCGAAATCGAAATTGCCAAGCGTATCGAAGAGGGTTTAAAACAGGTACTGCATGCACTAGCAACCAATCCCAATACCGTTCTAAATACTATTCAGGCATGGGATAAGCACCTTGAAGGTGATATGCGCCTGAACGAGCTAATTGTCGATTTCCATAAAAGCGACGAAGAACTCGATCGACTTGCCGAAGAAGCTTTATTACGCGCCGCAAAAGAAGCCGAACTAGCGGCAGCTGGTAAATCAGCACAAAAAGAAGATGTCGTAGATGCAAGCCTTGATATAGATAAAGTCAAAAAGATTTTTTCCAAAATCAAACGTGCACACACACGCTGCATCAATACGATTGATAAAAAAGACAGCACACCAGACGATATCGCAAAAACCCGTGCCAGCATGGCGGCAGCATTTCTTGAGTTTAAATACACTCCTTCCCTGGTTGTCAAACTAACTCGTGAACTCCACCTCACTATCAATCGTGTTCGCCAGCTGGAAAGGAAAATACTTGATCTTGCAGTAAACAAAGCGCACATGCCGCGTAAGATCATGATCACCACCTTTCCGCAGAATGAAGTAGATACCAGCTGGGTCGATCCATATTGCAAGGGCCACGACTATTCTGAAAAACTAAAAGAACTCGCGCCCGAGATTAAAATCACACAGCAGAAGTTAGCCGTCATCGAAAGAGAGTTTGGCATCACCATCTCTGACATCAAAGAAATTAACCGCAAAATGTCGATCGGTGAAGCCAAAGCACGCCGTGCCAAGAAAGAGATGGTAGAAGCCAACTTGCGTCTGGTTATCTCAATCGCTAAAAAATACACCAATCGTGGCCTGCAGTTCCTGGATCTGATTCAGGAAGGCAACATCGGCCTGATGAAAGCCGTCGACAAATTTGAATACCGTCGTGGTTACAAATTCTCCACCTACGCAACATGGTGGATTCGCCAGGCGATTACCCGCTCTATTGCCGACCAGGCACGCACCATCCGTATCCCGGTACATATGATTGAGACCATCAACAAACTCAATCGCATATTCCGTCAGATGCTTCAGGAAATGGGTCGTGAACCGACACCGGAAGAGCTCGCTGAAAAAATGGAAATGCCAGAAGACAAAGTTCGCAAAGTACTCAAAATTGCCAAAGAGCCTATCTCCATGGAAACACCGATCGGTGATGATGAAGATTCACACCTGGGCGATTTTATCGAAGACCTGAACATAATGGCGCCGATGGACTCAGCCACAGGTGAATCACTACGCGAGTCTACGCGCGACATACTCACTACATTAACCGCGCGTGAAGCCAAAGTTCTATGTATGCGTTTCGGTATCGATATGAATACCGACCACACACTGGAAGAAGTCGGTAAGCAATTTGACGTAACACGTGAACGCATCCGTCAGATCGAAGCCAAAGCCTTACGCAAATTACGCCACCCAAGTCGTGCGGAAAATCTGCGCAGCTTCCTGGGCGATGGTGAAGATTAATACCCAAGTAAATTCCTGCTGACATATAAAGCAAAGCTATATAAAATACCCACCGTTCTCTGACTTGCCACACCTCAGAGAACCGGGCTCACAAACCTGAGCTTGCACACGTACATAAAAATAAGACCCTAAATAAAGGGCCTGTAGCTCAGCTGGTTAGAGCATCCGACTCATAATCGGCAGGTCGAAGGTTCGAGTCCTTCCAGGCCCACCATTTATTATCCATTATAATTCAATAAGTTACTTAGAATTAAACGAAAAAGAACGGTTATTCGCTGGTAATTGCCGTAATCACAGGCTCGGTGTTCTCTTATGCGCTGAACTACCTACTCGGATCTGCAAACACCAACGTTGAAATGATTGGCCGCCTCCCCATTAAGTTACTGCCATTCTCCATGCCCATCTTCGACCTTGAGTCACTCTACGTACTTAAGGAATTGCTGGCAGGTGCACTTGCCATTACCTTCCTCGGGTTGATGCAGACAGTCGTCAT
>CAWBXM010000147.1:0-7512 GCA_963792545.1 uncultured Gammaproteobacteria bacterium
CACTGCTACTACCTCTTCTCTTTATCTTTTACGTTTATAAAATATGTATTAAAAATTGTGTATCTTTCTACTGCTCTGCAAGCATTACATTCCTGTTTTGCTGGAAACTATCGACTCTGAAACCACCTTAGGTGCTTCGGCATACTTCTCAAATTCCATCGAGTAAGTAGCTCGCCCCTGCGTTGCTGAGCGTAGCGCTGTCGAATAACCAAACATCTCAGACAATGGAACATCAGCGCGTATATTTTTACCCGAAGGCAAGTCTTCCATGCCAGTAACAATGCCACGACGTCGGTTCAGATCACCCATAACATCGCCCATGTAATCTTCCGGCGTCACCACATCAACTTTCATCATCGGCTCGAGTATAGCCGGCCCTGCTTCCAGCGAGCCCTGCCTAAAACACATGGCACCAGCAATTTTGAAAGCCATTTCGTTCGAATCCACATCGTGAAACGAACCGTCATACAGAGTAACTTTTACATCTTCTATCGGGTAACCAGCTAGAACGCCACTGCGCATCTGTTCCTGGATTCCTTTATCTACCGCTGGGATATACTCTTTAGGTACAGCACCACCAACAATAGCATCGACAAATTCATAACCTGAACCCGGCTCTCGCGGCTCGATCCTCAGAAAAACATGGCCATATTGACCACGACCACCTGATTGCCTGGCAAATTTCGCCTCATGCTCCACCGTTTTCGTTATCGCTTCGCGGTAGGCTACCTGAGGATTACCAATATTGGCATTCACACCAAACTCACGAAGCATACGATCGATGATGATCTCCAGATGAAGCTCACCCATGCCAGAGATAATCGTCTGTCCGGATTCTTCATCGGTACGCACACGAAACGACGGATCTTCATTGGCCAGTTTGCCCAAAGCAACGGCCATCTTCTCCTGATCCGCAGTGGTTCTCGGCTCAACAGCGACCGATATAACCGGCTCGGGAAAATCCATTTTCTCCAACGTAATTACTGCACCTGGATCACATAGCGTGTCACCCGTGATGACGTCTTTCAATCCAATGGCTGCAGCAATATCACCTGCAAGCACTTCTTTTATCTCTTCACGGCTGTTGGCATGCATCTGCACTATTCGGCCAACACGTTCCTTCTTGCCTTTTCTCGGGTTAAAAACCATGTCACCCGTTTTCAAAACACCTGAGTAGACACGAAAAAAGATTAAGTTACCAACAAATGAATCATTCGCAATCTTAAATCCTAATGCCGCAAACGGCGCCTTATCATCAGAAGGCCGCTCCGCTATCGTCTCATCTTTGTCAGCTAGATGACCCTGTATCGCAGGAACATCTTCTGGTGATGGCATATAATCGATAATACCATCGAGCATTGCCTGAACACCCTTGTTCTTAAACGCGCTACCACAAAACGTCGGTACGATTTCATTAGCCAGTGTTCTAAGGCGTATACCCTGCTTAATATCTTTAGCGTCGAGATCTCCGCTCTCAAGATACTTATCCATCAATTCTTCACTAGCTTCGGCCGCTGCCTCCACCATGATCTCGCGTCTCGCGTTACACAGGTCGACAAGCTCGGAGGGAATATCATCCTCGACGAACTCCGAACCCATGTTCTCACCCTTCCAGCGAATCGCTTTCATCTTAACGAGGTCAACGACACCTTCAAAACTCTCTTCTGCACCAATAGCCACTTGCATGGCAACCGGGTTTGCACCTAAACGCTGCCTAATCTGCTCTACTACGCGCAAAAAATCCGCGCCCGTACGATCCATCTTGTTGACGAATGCCATACGAGGCACATGATATTTATTCGCCTGACGCCATACGGTTTCAGACTGCGGCTCTACGCCGCCTACAGCACAAAAGACGGCGCAAGCACCGTCTAGTACACGCAACGACCGCTCTACTTCAATGGTGAAGTCAACGTGTCCTGGCGTATCAATTATGTTAATACGATGCTCGTCGTATTGCTTATCCATGCCCTGCCAGAAACAGGTTGTGGCAGCAGAGGTAATAGTAATACCTCGCTCCTGCTCTTGCGCCATCCAGTCCATGGTAGCCGCGCCATCGTGAACCTCACCTATCTTGTGAGATATTCCCGTATAAAACAGGATGCGCTCGGTGGTGGTGGTCTTACCCGCATCAATGTGCGCCATGATGCCAATATTACGATAGCGCTTGATTGGCGTACTGCGAGCCATGACTTTTCCTACAATCTTATATATTCAGACTGCCGTGCTAAAAATACCGAAGAAACTACCAGCGGAAATGCGCGAAAGCCTTGTTTGCTTCAGCCATACGATGGGTATCTTCACGTTTTTTAACGGCATTGCCACGATTTTCTGCTGCATCCATCAACTCACCAGCTAATTTCAACTGCATTGATTTTTCGCCACGTTTACGAGACGAATCGATCAACCAGCGCATAGCTAGTGCTGTACGGCGACTACTACGTACCTCAACAGGCACCTGATAGGTTGCACCACCGACGCGACGTGATTTAACCTCAACCATCGGGCTGACATTTTCTAATGCTTTATCGAGAATATCCATTGGCTCACCAGTGGCTTTCTCACCGATACGATCCAGCGCTTTATAGATAATAGTTTCAGCGACTGATTTCTTGCCGCCTCGCATAATCATATTGACGAATTTAGTGATCTGAGTACTACCAAATTTAGGATCAGGCAATACTTCTCTTTTAGCAACTACTCTTCTTCTTGGCATTGATAATACTCTATATTAAATTTATTTCGTTTTCGTTCATGCTTCTATCAGCACAACTTTTGTGATATCAACTCTAAGGATTAACTCTTAGGACGTTTTGTACCGTATTTAGAGCGGGACTGACGACGCGCATCCACACCTTGCGTATCCAGACTACCGCGAACAACGTGGTAACGAACACCGGGTAAATCTTTAACACGACCACCACGGATAAGCACTACGCTGTGCTCCTGCAGGTTATGACCTTCACCACCGATATAGCTAGTCACTTCAAAGCTGTTTGTTAAACGAACACGAGCAACTTTGCGCATTGCAGAGTTTGGCTTTTTCGGTGTTGTTGTATAAACACGTGTACAAACACCGCGTTTCTGTGGGCATGCTTCTAGTGCAGGCACGTTAGATTTAGCAACCTTACTACGACGAGGTTTACGCACTAATTGGTTAATTGTTGTCATCTATAACTCCAAAATACGCCAAAATAATACTATGTATCAATATGTTAGCGCCGCCCGTTGGTATTTACTACAGGCTTAAAATAAACGACAGGCCCTGGATATTACTCTCGGGCCTGTCAAAAGAGGCGCAATTCTATGCCCACAGCCGGTAACTGTCAAGCTACTAACTGCCGGAAAAACGCCATTTAAAAGCATTTTTCACCGCCGAGGCGGTGAAAGGTTTAAGCATCCTGCTCTGGTTGCTTAGCTTCCGCCTCATCAACCACTTCAATAATTTCCGCTGGCATCTCCGAATCATCCAGATCCACTGTGGACACGTCAGCAAGTTCAGCCCTGGCTTCTTCTTCAGTGATAAATGCGGCATCGATATCAGCAGTCTGTTTACGCTGTCTTTCTTCATGGAATGCCAGTCCGGTTCCTGCGGGAATCAAGCGACCTACAATCACGTTCTCTTTCAAACCGCGCAATGGATCACTACCGCCACGGACAGACGCCTCAGTCAGAACACGTGTTGTTTCCTGGAACGAAGCTGCAGATATAAATGACTCTGTGACCAGCGAACCTTTGGTGATACCTAGAAGTATCGGCTCAAAGATTGCGGGTTCTTTGCCTTCCTGCTTAAGAACCTCACATTCATCGATCACACGTGTGCGCTCAACGATTTCACCTTTCAGGTATTTTGAATCACCACCCTCTATGATTTCGCACTTACGCAGCATCTGACGAATAATCACTTCGATATGCTTGTCGTTAATCTTCACACCCTGCAGTCGATATACGTCCTGAATCTCATTAACCAGGTATTCGGCCAGCGCTTCTGCACCCAGCAGTCGCAAAATATCGTGCGCACTGCATTCACCATCCGCAATAACCTCACCCTGCTCCACGCGCTCACCTTCGAACACGTTGATGTGACGCCATTTCGGAATCAATGTTTCCACCGCTTCTGAACTGTCTTTTGTGACGATCAGACGCTGTTTACCCTTGGTTTCTTTACCAAAACTCACAACGCCACTAGCTTCCGCCATAATGGCCGGCTCTTTAGGCTTACGTGCTTCGAACAGGTCAGCTACACGTGGCAGACCACCGGTAATATCACGAGTTTTACTTGATGCCTGTGGAATACGCGCAATAACATCACCTACCGATACTGCATTACCATCGTCGATAATAATGATTGCACCGGACGGCAGGAAGTAACGCGCCGGTTGCTCGGTGCCAGCAATGTTCAAATCGTTACCTTTTGCATCCACCAATGTGATCAACGGACGCATATCCTTACCCGCAGTCGGACGCTGCTTCGGATCGATGATAACGATTGATGATAAACCGGTAACTTCATCGCTCTGCTTCTGCACACTGATGCCTTCAGCAAAGTCAGTAAATTTAACTTTACCTTCCACTTCGGTGATGATCGGGTGAGTATGAGGGTCCCAGGTAGCAACTACCTGGCCAGCAGTTACTTCGCCGCCTTCCTCAACAGAAATCACCGCACCGTATGGAATCTTGTACAGCTCGCGCTCACGACCATTTTCATCGACCACACCCATTTCACCAGAACGAGACACCGCCACCAGGTTGCCACTCGTCTGATGCACTACATTAATATTATGCAGGCGGACTGAACCGGAAGTTTTTACACTAATACTGTTAGCTGCAGCAGAACGACTCGCGGCACCACCAATATGGAAAGTACGCATTGTCAGCTGTGTGCCCGGCTCACCGATAGACTGCGCCGCGATTACACCAACAGCCTCGCCATGATTAACCAGGTGGCCACGCGCCAGATCACGTCCGTAACACATGGAGCAAACTCCCTGTGTGTTCTCACAGGTAATAACTGAGCGCACAAATATTTCATCGATACCCAGCTCATCGAGCTGCTCTACCCATTGCTCATCAAGCAGCGTTCCACGAGGGATCAAAACTTCATCATCAGTATTGACTACGTCACGTGCAACCACGCGACCCAGCACCAGATCACTCAAAGGCATGACCACATCACCACCTTCGATGATCGACTGAACTAACATGCCCTTTTCAGTTTCACAGTCTTTCTTCAGGATAACCATGTCCTGTGCAACGTCAACCAGACGACGTGTCAGGTAACCAGAGTTCGCTGTCTTCAGAGCGGTATCGGCCAGACCTTTACGAGCACCGTGGGTCGAAATAAAGTACTGAAGTACATTCAAACCTTCACGGAAGTTAGCTGTAATCGGTGTTTCAATAATCGAACCATCCGGTTTTGCCATCAGACCACGCATACCCGCTAACTGGCGAATCTGCGCAGCAGAACCACGAGCGCCAGAATCTGCCATCACGAAAATATTATTGAATGATGGCTGAGTAACCATCTTGCCTTCAGCATTTTTAACTTGAACCGTGCTGAGTTTATCCATCATGGCTTTGGCTACAGCTTCATTAGCGTGCGACCAGATATCAACCACTTTGTTATAACGCTCACCATTAGTCACCAGACCAGAGGCATATTGTTTCTGAATCTCTTTTACTTCCGCGTCTGCACCGGCAAGCAAGGCAGTCTTTTCTTCAGGGATAACCATGTCGTTAATACAGATCGAAATGCCGGAACGTGTCGAATACCTGAAACCGGTATACATCAGTTGGTCAGCAAAGATAACTGTTTCTTTCAGACCCACCTGTCGATAACAGGAGTTGATCAAATTCGAAATCGCTTTTTTACCCAGGTCCCTATTCACCAGATCGTAAGGAATACCCGGTGGAATAATCTCAGACAGGATGGCGCGACCAACTGTAGTATCAGTGATAGTGAAGCGCTCTTCGAGCTCACCTTCTTCGTTAAATACGACTTCTTTAATACGTGCTTTCACTTTCGCCTGTAGATCAGCCACACCCGCATCATAAGCACGATGCACTTCATCAACATCAGCGAAAACCATACCTTCGCCTTTAACGTTGATCGATTCACGGCTCATATAATACAGACCCAATACGATATCCTGTGAAGGCACAATGATAGGGTCGCCAGAGGCAGGTGACAGAATGTTATTTGTCGCCAGCATCAAAGTACGCGCTTCTAATTGCGCTTCGATAGACAATGGCACGTGTACCGCCATCTGGTCACCGTCGAAGTCAGCGTTGAATGCTGTACAAACTAAAGGATGCAATTGAATCGCCTTACCTTCGATCAGCACTGGCTCAAATGCCTGAATACCTAATCTATGCAGGGTTGGCGCGCGGTTAAGCATAACCGGATGTTCACGGATGACCTCATCGAGGATATCCCAGACTTCAGCACCTTCTCTCTCGACCATCTTTTTCGCAGCTTTGATGGTTGTCGCCAGGCCGCGACGCAATAATTTATTAAAAATAAATGGCTTGAATAGCTCAAGCGACATCTTCTTCGGCAGACCACACTGATGTAATTTCAGCGTTGGGCCAACCACGATCACCGAACGACCGGAATAGTCAACACGTTTGCCCAGCAGGTTCTGACGGAAGCGACCCTGCTTACCTTTGATCATGTCAGCTAACGATTTCAGCGGACGTTTATTGGTGCCAGTAATAGCGCGGCCACGACGACCGTTATCCATCAAGGCATCGACCGACTCCTGTAACATACGTTTTTCATTACGTACGATAATATCAGGCGCATATAACTCTAATAAACGATTCAGACGATTATTACGGTTGATGACGCGACGGTACAGATCATTCAGATCAGAGGTTGCGAAACGACCGCCATCCAGTGGTACCAATGGACGTAGATCAGGTGGCAGCACTGGCAATATGGTCATGATCATCCACTCAGGACGATTACCTGAAGCCTTGAATGATTCGACTAATTTTAGTCGCTTGGCCAGACGCTTTAATTTGGTCTCAGACTTGGTTGCACCCATGTCTTCACGGATCTGTACTCTCTCTTCGTCAAGCACCAGACCTTTAAGCATTTCATGAACCGCTTCAGCGCCCATACGTGCGTCAAATTCGTCGCCATGCTCTTCGATAGCTTCAAGATAGGATTCATCTGTGAGCAGCTGACCTTTTTCCAGCGTGGTAAGGCCCGGCTCGATAACGACAAATGCTTCGAAGTAAAGGATGCGTTCGATCTCACGTAAAGTCATATCCAGCAATAGACCGATACGCGATGGTAATGATTTCAAATACCAGATGTGCGCAACCGGACTCGCCAGATCAATGTGACCCATACGCTCACGGCGTACTTTTGACTGAGTCACTTCTACACCACATTTTTCACAGACCACTCCGCGGTGTTTTAGACGTTTGTACTTCCCACACAAACATTCGTAGTCTTTTACCGGGCCAAAAATTTTGGCGCAGAACAGGCCATCACGTTCCGGT
>CAWBXM010000148.1:0-5540 GCA_963792545.1 uncultured Gammaproteobacteria bacterium
CATATCGAGTGTCTCCCCCGAAGGTATTAATAACTATAATTTAACGTTTAATAAACTTGTGCTTCTGCGCTGCACTTTAGCGCTTTTAAAAACTTAAAGCCCTTTAAGACTCAAAGCCCAAACTGGAGCTCATAACCGGATTTGAACCGGTGACCTCTTCCTTACCAAGGAAGTGCTCTACCGACTGAGCTATATGAGCCAAACCCTTTGCACACCCATTCAGCTCAACTAATCTGGCGCACCAAATATGGAGCGGGTGATGGGAATCGAACCCACGTATTCAGCTTGGAAGGCTGAAGTTCTACCATTGAACTACACCCGCAAAAAAATTATCCGCGAATGACTCCCATCAAATTCTTTAATAATGAGAGCAACGCCTCAAGCGCTTCTAATAAGCCGCCAAAGACCACTCCCCTTGCTAACACCTGTTACTTCTATGGTAGAGAGGGAGGTTTACTCCGTGCTCTCTGCCTTACACCCTTCTGGCGCCACAATTCTTTTTATGGTGGAGGGGGGAGGATTTGAACCTCCGAAGGTAGAACCAGCAGATTTACAATCTGCCCCCTTTGACCGCTCGGGAACCCCTCCAAAAATCAAGCCGCATATTCTGCTTGAGCGCGGCACATCTGTCAACCGTAACACGCTGATACAGCAAATATTTTTTAAAACTCAATACTTAGTTTCAATGCGAGCTCAAAATACTCTTTTTCACTGCCTCTACAGCATTTTTCTGACGAATTACTCAGCCACAAAAGATGCTAGAGAATAAAAACGCCCATAGCACCAATTATGTTATTGTGCGCTATGGGCAGTTATCTGGAGCCGGTGACAGGAGTTGAACCCACGACATCCTCATTACAAGTGAGGCGCTCTACCAACTGAGCTACACCGGCAAGGGGCGCAATTGTATGGAATCACCCTGATTAAAGCAATATAATTTTAGGATAAATCATCATTTTTTTAAATTTCTCATGAATTTAGTTGCTATTTGCGTAACAGCCAGCAACTTGGCAAAGCTCATCAGCCTTCGCAGGCTCGGCTTAAGCGGCTAATCTTACCCTTTTCATCAGTTTTTATGTATTTGTCAAAAGTCGCTTCTGGAATAGTTTCTCCTTCAATCAGCTGGTAGTCCAGCCAGTAAACAGTATAGCTTTTAAATATGGGCTCTACCGTTACATCAAAGCCAAGCTTTCGCACTTTCGCTGCCAGCTTATAGGCACCCTTTTTACTCCTAAACTGACCCAGAGATAAACCGTTAATTTTTTCTCCCTTCCGAATCACATAAAAGTCTTTGATTTTTTTTGCGCGTAGTCGATGACCGGCTTCGATTGCTGCCTTTCGGTTTTTTTTCGGGTTAACGTAAACCCAATACAAAGCCTGCTCTTTCTCTTCACGACCACGAAAGTCAGTCGTCACTACATTTGATTTTATTTCTCGCGTTAAACCACGCAGCTTATCGAGATCGCGAAATGGCCCCAAAGTGTAGCAACTCGTCACCGGAGACTGCTCATTCGATACGTTTTTAGCATCATTGCTCGCCTTGCTGACGGGCTCAGATTCAGCCAATTTTTCGACTAACTGCGGAGCGTCAACTGTTTCATCTGAGCCTGGTACAACGTCAGACTGGCCATCTGTTTCAGCTTTGTTAATGTCGGAACCTGTTACTGCTGAAACTTTATCTTCGACGGAACCGCCTTCAGGCACTGTATCAGCTGATACTTTTTCCACCTCTACCGGCACCGCTTTAGCAACATCAATAGCTGCCACCCCCTGATGCACCGACTGTGATTTATCAGCCAAAGCTGCAGGCATCTCAGGCTTTAATTCACGCAGCAAAACAATTGTCTCGACATTCTTTAAAGTCGGCACATCTGCATAATCGTCAGAGGATGCTTTATTTAATGCCCAGGCGTAATAGGCCAGGTTCAGTGATAAAACAAACAGGAATAACCAACGCATATTATTTATCCATCGAACCTTTCTTATCTTGTTGTTGCGACTGCATCATGCCATATAAACCTTGCATAACCAGATCAGGTCTGTAGTACATAGCGGGCATTGCCGGGTAATCAAGAATGTTTTTTGCAAACCCACCGGTTAAAACAATCTGCACAGGTTCACCCATACTATCTTTTGCTAACTGACAGAACTCGCGAATGCCCGCTTGCATGAATTTATGCAAGCCCTGATTTACTGCATCACTGGTGTTAATCGGAAGACCCTGCTGTAACTGCGTACTGGATGCCGATATTACATTTGCCGTGTCCGCCAGCAATGTTTTGTGCATACTATAAAACGATGGCAGTATATAACCACCTAAATGCTGCCCGTTTTTATCGACAAAATCAAAAGTAGTCGCCGTACCTGCGCTTATCACACAGACAGCAGTATCTGAAAAACTCTCATAGGCCGCAACCAGACCCGCCCAACGATCAACGCCATGCTGCGCAGGGTCGTCATACGCATTAACGATATTATTATATCTTTTTTCTGTTCTGAGATAATTAACAGCCATCTGCCAATGTTCACTTACCCAGTCATCTAATGCCTGTGCGACCTCTTCCTCAGCCACGCTTAGCGCATAGATTTCAGATGGTCGCTGCACATCCAGAAAGAGCCGATCAAATGCAGCCTTGCAGCGCGTCTTATCATAATCTGTTACCCCACGATCCACAATCACTCCAGCCTGCCACGAAGCACTCTTAATGCGACTGTTTCCTATATCAACCGTTACTATCATGGAGTAGTGTCACTTTGGCCTGACAAAAAATTTGACGAAGTTCTAACGCTAACCTCGGCACTATTAAAACTCTGCTGCTGCCCATCGATCAAAACCAGCAGTTCGGCACGGCTATTTACGCCTTGTGCCACACCGGATAAAACAGCGCCATTATCCAGAACAAGATCAACACATTTTTCATTGCAGTAATCATAATGTTGTCGAAATCTGTTTAAATTAGAAGCCGCGTGTTGCGGATAACCCTGGCATATTCGTACAATATTTTGCAGCAGTTTCATCGCCACCTCGGTTCGTTTCGGCATTATTTCAAGTGACTGCAACTTTACCTCAGAACAGATATCTGTGAGCGGCGGCGAAACTGACTGAATGTTATCCGACCCATATGCTGACATGTCAAAGTTAAGACCAACACCGATTACCACTGCAATCTGCGGTACGGTTTCAGGCTCAGTTCCAGCCCTAGCAAGAGGCACAGCTTCGAGCCCAGGTTTCATGACCTGCGTTTCCAGCAGAATTCCTGCAATTTTTCGACCCTGCACATATACATCATTCGGCCATTTCACTTGCACATGCTCCAACCCTAAATTCTCCAGTGTTTCAACGATAGCCATGGCCACAGACAGCGGCAACACATTAAGCTGCTCATAGGACGCAGTGAAGGGCCAGGCGAGGCTCATAGCAATATTATTGCCCGCTGACATCAACCACTGTTTACCGCGCCGCCCCCTGCCGTGTGTTTGCAACTCAGCAAAACAGGCAAAGGGAAGCGTTCTATCTGATTTACACTGCTGCATCGACCAGCTATTAGTCGAATCTATGGATTGCTTAACGATTACTTCCAGCAGAACATTGTTATTAACAGCGACTGCTACCTGCAACGGCTCTGCCTGTAATTTTTTTTCTTGAAACCGCGCTGTCACGATGCTAATTCTGTCACAATTAATAGCTTAAGGAATCTCTGATCAAGTTACTTAGAACTTACTTAACCAAACCAACCCACTTTATATCACAGTACACAAACGAATGGCGCGCAACAACGAATTTATTGAATATCTGCTGGAATTATTACAGGCCACAGGCGATGTTAAAGCACGTGCCATGTTCGGCGGTTTTGGACTGTATTTTTATAACACATCAAACCATGGTAGCTTGATGTTTGCGCTGGTAGCCGATGAGGTTCTATATTTTAAAACGGACAAGATTAATGACATAGACTTTGAACAGCGCGGACTCAAAGCCTTTAGCTATGAACGCAACAGCAAACCGTTCACCATGTCTTACCGCGAGGCACCTGCTGAAACTCTGGATGACCCTGATGAGATGACCTTATGGGCTGGCAAGGCAATAGATGCAGCTAAACGTTGCTCTGCCGGAAAACACAGGAAATGAAATTTATCACAAACCACCCGGCAACAGCTTTCATACAATATTGAGCCTGTAATAAAAAACCAGCAAAATCCTTATTTCAGCGTTAGAATACGCCGCTATTTGTTACCTAAAGAATATAGATACCTTATGTCAGTCGAAGACGAAATCACCAATCCAAGCAACTTTATTCGCAACATCATTCAGAGCGATCTGGACTCAGGCAAACATGAGGCCATCCAGACCCGGTTCCCGCCTGAACCCAATGGTTACCTGCACATCGGCCATGCCAAATCTATCTGCCTGAATTTTGGCGTCGCAGAAAGCTTCAACGGCAAGTGTAATCTACGTTTTGATGACACCAATCCTGAAAAAGAAGATGTCGAATACGTTGACTCCATCATCGAGGATGTTAAGTGGCTAGGCTTCGAGTGGAGCGGCTTATATCATGCCTCAGATTATTTCCAGCAATTATATGACTACGCCGTTGACCTGATCAAACAGGGCAAGGCCTATGTTGACTCACTCAGCGCTGAACAGATTCGTGAATACCGAGGCACGCTGACCGAAGCCGGCAAAGAAAGTCCGGATCGTAACCGCAGCATCGAAGAAAATCTTGATCTATTTGCGCGTATGCGCGCCGGTGAATTTAAAGATGGGCAGTATCTTTTACGTGCAAAGATCGACATGGCTTCACCTAATATCAATATGCGTGATCCCGCGCTATATCGAATAAAAAAAGCTCACCATCAGCGCACTGGCGATGACTGGCCGATTTACCCGATGTACGATTACACGCACTGCATTTCGGATGCCATTGAAAGTATCACGCATTCGTTATGCACACTGGAGTTTGAAGACCACCGTCCTTTATATGACTGGGTACTGGACCAGATAAAAACGCCCTGCCATCCTCGACAGATCGAGTTTGCCCGCCTGCAGCTAAAATACACCATTACCAGCAAACGTAAATTGAATCAGCTAGTCACCGACAAACATGTTGACGGCTGGAATGACCCAAGGATGCCGACCATCTCCGGAATGCGTCGCCGTGGTTACACGGCTGCAGCGATACGTGATTTTTGCGATCGTATCGGCGTCACTAAAAAGGACAGCTTTATCGAAATGGCGGTACTGGAAAATAGCGTGCGCGAAGATCTAAACGAACACGCTGTCCGCATGATGGGCGTATTACACCCGTTAAAAGTGACCATCGAAAATTATCCAGAGGGACAGGTCGAAGAACTAAAGGCGAAAAACCATCCTCAAAAAGAAGACATGGGCACACATAACACCCACTTTTCCAAAACCATCTACATCGAACGTGATGATTTTCTGGAAGATGCGCCGAATAAGTTCTTCCGCCTGTCTGTCGGTCGTGAAGTGCGTCTGCGTTACGCCTACTACATTACCTGCACCGATTTTGTGAAAGATG
>CAWBXM010000149.1:0-4903 GCA_963792545.1 uncultured Gammaproteobacteria bacterium
ATCAAAGACAGACTGGTACCACAAACAGAGGCCATTGAACTTGAACCATTAGATTCAGTAATTTCAGAGACAACACGGATAGTGTACGGGAATTCATCTTCAGAAGGCATTACGCCTAAAACACCGCGTTTCGCTAAACGGCCGTGACCGATCTCACGACGTTTTGGCGTACCTACCATGCCGGTTTCACCAACACAGTATGGAGGGAAGTTGTAATGCAACATGAAATGATCGCGGTATGAACCACTTAGCGCATCAATAATTTGTGCATCACGCGCTGTACCTAGCGTGGTAACAACCAGTGCTTGTGTTTCGCCACGAGTAAATAGTGCAGAACCGTGGGTACGAGGCAGTACGCCTGTACGAACAGTGATCGCGCGAACGTCTGAGGTAGTGCGACCATCGATACGTTTTTCACCAGAGATGATACGAGCACGAACCAGCTTCTTCTCTAACTTGCCAAAGGCGCCTTTCACATCGTCTTCTGACCAGCCATCATCTGAGCTGATTGCTTCAACAACGGCTCTTCTGGCTGCTTTAACCGCATCTTGTCTCGCCATTTTTTCGGCGATTTGATAAGCATCAAGAATAGCTGTTGAGCTAACTTCAGCGACTTTAGCGGTCAGCGCTTCATCTACGACAGGTGCAGTGTATTCCCATTTTGGATTACCTACTTCTGCAGCGAATTCATTGATAGCAGTAATAACGCACTGCAGCTGCTCGTGTCCATACATTACTGCGCCTAACATAACTTCTTCTGTAAGCAGCTTAGCTTCAGATTCAACCATTAGTACTGCTTTATCCGTACCCGCAACAACCAGGTCAAGATCAGATGTCTCTAAAACTGTTTTACTTGGGTTTAATATGTATTCGCCATCTTTGTAACCTACGCGTGCTGCACCAAGTGGGCCATCGAAAGGTACACCAGCAACACATAAAGCCGCGGAAGCACCAATAATTGCAGGGATTTCAGGATCGATATCGTCACTGATGGAAACAACAGTCGCAACGATCTGACATTCGTTAGTAAAACCTTTTGGAAATAAAGGACGGATAGGACGGTCAATCAAACGACAGGTTAATGTCTCTGCTTCACTAGGACGGCCTTCACGACGGAAAAAACCACCAGGAATTTTGCCGGCAGCATATGTGCGCTCCTGGTAATTAACTGTCATCGGGAAGAAATCCCTGCCTGCTTCCGACTCTTTAGAACATACAACAGTCACAAAAACAACTGTGTCGCCCATGCTGATCATTACCGCACCGGATGCCTGACGAGCTATTTCACTCGTTTCCATCGTTACTGTTAGATCACCATACTGAAAAGATTTTTTGATTGCTGTAGGTATCACTTTATTTATTCCCAAGTCCGGTCCAATCATTCAACTGGCCTGATACTTATCTAATTAAATGGTAAAAAGCAGTTAAGCACTGAACTAAATATTCAGTTGCCTCTGTTTTTGACTAGTGTCTAGCGACGTAAACCAAGGCTAGAAATTAGCTCTTTATAACGATCAATGTTTTTACCCTTCAGGTAATCTAGTAATTTACGACGCTGGTTAACCATACGCAATAAACCACGACGTGAATGATGATCATGAGTGTGCTCTTTAAAGTGCTCTGTTAATTGCACGATGCGGGTTGTTAATAACGCAACTTGAACTTCAGGAGATCCAGTATCCCCTTCTTTTTGTTGGTATTTTGAAACAACTTCGCCTTTTTCTGCGGTGGATAAAGACATGAATTCTCCGAACTATTTTTAATCCCTAAGATGGGCATTGGTAAAAAGACGGCGATTTTATCACTAATTGAAGCGACAAAAAAGCATTGTTTTTAAAAGATTTTTATCTATATAACAGCAAAACCTGCTGAACAATTTAAGCGCACTGTTTAATCATACGGCGCGGCGCAACCAGGCCGTCATCCTGTATCTCGCCAAGGCCCAGGAATTTTCCCTGATCATAAATTCTTACCCAACCTTCGGTTGGCGCATGTGGCACCATAATGGCCTGCCCCTGCTGTACATAAAACGCGGCATCCGCGCCTAAAGACACTTCTGGCCAGTCTGACACGCCACTATCAATCGACTGCAGACAGGCATCAAGCGCATCGCTACCCTGCTCTGCCAGCTCAGTTAGCTGTTCAATGGTTATCATGTTGCCTTCATATGGGCCAACGCTTAAACGACGCAGCGCGGTAATATGTGAGCCACAGTTGAGTTTTTTCGCAATATCTTCAACCAGCGTCCGTACATAAGTCCCTTTGGAACAATGCACCTTTAGCTCCAGAATCAATCGCTTCTCAGCCTCGGGCTCATGCTCATCCCAGGCCAGGGAAATAAATTCGATATCATAAATAGTAATGCGACGGGATTTACGCTCAACTTCGATGCCCTGTCGCGCCAGTTTATATAAACGCTCACCATTGTGCTTAAGCGCTGAATACATCGGCGGGACTTGATCGATTTCACCTATAAAATCAGGTAATACGTTTTTGACATCATCTTCCGTTATCCCGGATACATCTTGAGTATCAATAATTTCACCTTCCGCATCACCGGTGGTGGTATTGACGCCTAACTGGCACTTGAGATGATATCGCTTATCGGCTTCTAACAAAAATGCAGAAATTTTTGTGGCTTCACCTAAACACACTGGTAACATGCCCGTAGCCAAAGGATCCAGACTACCAGTATGGCCTGCTTTAGCAGCACCAAACAGGCGTTTGACTCTTTGCAAAATATGGTTAGAACTACATCCTTGCGGTTTATCCAACAGTAATACACCGCTAATATTGCGACCTTTGTTTTTACGTCTGCCCACTAGCCACTCTCTTCGTCATCTTTGTTACTGTGCTGCTCATCACTTTTAATGGCTTCGCTGATCAGGTTGTCCATCTCGGCACCGCGAACAATACTTTCATCAGCGACAAATTTTAATGTTGGTACGATGCGCGCACGAATACGGCGACCGAGGGATTTTCGTATAAAACCTACGGCGCGGTTCAAGATGTCGATGGATTCATGTAAATTTTCAGAATTTAACACTGAACAGTAAACCACTGCGTGGCTTAGATCGCGGCTCATGCGGACTTCGGTGAATGATAAAAAACCCACACGCGGGTCTTTTATTTCATCTTTAATGATGTCAGCCAGCTCACGGCGGACTTGCTCCGCCATGCGTTGACTACGTGAATATTCTTTAGGCACTGCTTTTCCCAGAAATGATGAAGGCCACTAAAATGAACGCAACAGAGAGCCAGCCCTTACAGCTTACGTTCAATTTCTATACGTTCGAAGACTTCAATCTGATCACCGACCTTAACTTCGTAATTTTTCACCGCGATACCACATTCGGTACCACTATGAACCTCTTTCACATCATCTTTAAAGCGACGAAGTGATTCGAGCTCACCCTCAAAAATAACGACATTGTCACGCAATACGCGAATCGGTGAATTTTTACGTACCACACCTTCGGTAACCAGTGAACCTGCCACCTGTCCAAAAACAGGCGATGCGAATACTTCCTGTACCTGGGCCATGCCAATAATCTGCTCACGATACTCGGCTTTGAGCATACCCGTCAGCGCCTTGGTGACTTCATCGATGAGTTCATAAATCACGCTGTAATAGTTCAGTTCTACGCCACGCTCGGCTGCAACACGACGTGCAGCAGCATCTGCGCGAACATTAAAACCGATAACGATAGCATCCGATGCTGACGCCAGACTGATATCTGTTTCATTGATACCGCCAACACCAGAGCCCACGATGCGGACATCAACCTGTTCATTATCTGCTGCCAGTTTCATCAGAGCATCCGTGATCGCATGTAAGGTACCCTTAACATCTGCTTTTAACAGGATGTTGAGCTTTTTAACTAAACCGGCCTGCATCTGGTCGAACATGGATTCCAGCTTATTTGCCTGCTGCGTCGCCAGACGCATATCACGAGCCTTACCCTGACGGTTTTGCGATACCTCGCGTGCGGTACGTTCATCAGATAGCACCTGCATCTCATCACCCGCATTAGGTGTATTTGATAAGCCGATGACAACAGCCGGCATAGACGGCCCGACGCTTTCGATAGCCTGTCCGAGCTCATCGTACATGGCACGTACACGACCAAAATCTTCACCGGCCAGCATTATGTCACCTTTTCTCAGCGTGCCTTCCTGCACTAACACTGTGGTTGTGACACCGCGACCTTTATCCAGTGATGCTTCCAGTACCACTCCTCTAGCCAGACCATCTACTGGAGCCTTTAACTCCATTAGTTCTGCCTGCAGGATAATAGCATCCAGCAGTTCATCGACGCCCTGACCCGTTAATGCAGAGACATTGATAAAGATATTTTCGCCGCCCCACTCTTCAGGAACAATCTCATAATTACCCAGCTCGGATTTAACACGTTCAGGATCAGCGCCCTGTTTGTCAATTTTGTTGACCGCGATAATGATCGGCACGCCTGCTGCTTTAGCATGTTGAACTGCTTCGACTGTCTGCGGCATGACACCATCATCAGCGGCAACAACAACGATAACGATATCCGTTGCGTTAGCACCGCGTTCACGCATGCTGGTAAAAGCCGCGTGTCCTGGTGTGTCCAGGAAGGTGGCAATACCTTTATCCGTTTCTACGTGGTAAGCACCGATGTGCTGTGTAATACCACCCGCTTCTCCGGCAGCAACTTTTGACTTTCGGATATAATCCAGCAAAGAAGTTTTACCGTGATCGACGTGCCCCATGATGGTGACCACTGGTGGACGTGAGGCAACTTCCAGATCGGAGGTATCCCGAGCCAGCAATCTTTTTTCGTAATCATCTTCATTGACGATAATCGGATTATGTCCTAACTCTTCAATAACCAGTACCGCAGTATCCTGATCAATCACCTGATTG
>CAWBXM010000150.1:0-7229 GCA_963792545.1 uncultured Gammaproteobacteria bacterium
TAAAAACTTGCTCAGGTTGTTCGCTAAAAAAGATACTTAGCCGTTGTTTTATCTCATTTATTTGAGTTTGGGTGTAATCAATAGTAGCTGCTGCGCCCCACACCGGGGCGGGCCAGCTAACATCATTTTTGAAGCGTGCAATATGATGGATGTGTAGCTGTGGAACCACATTGCCTAAGGCGGCGATATTGAGCTTATCTGGCTGAAAAACCTGTTGCAGGCAGCGGCTGAAATACATAGATTCGGCGAGTAACTGAATCTGATCGGACTCGTCAAGCTGATGGATCTCAGTGATGTTCTCACGCCCTGGCACCAGGATGAACCAGGGATAATTGGCATCATTTATCAGTAATAATGTGCATAAATCAAAGTTGCCGAGCGTTATATTACCCTGTTCAAGCTGGGGGTGTAGTTTAACCATAAAAATGCTATCTTCAGTTAAAGACAACTTAGTATGCAGCATAAGTAATGATAAAAACAATATTGAATAATATCATTATGGGGTCTACGAACGTGAGAGCCAGTAACTGATACATATAGGCACAGTGTATAAAAAATCGAGTAAAGTTTTTATTGGGTATTCTTTGAGGTAAATATGGCGGACTGGTTAACAGGAAAAATAATAGAAAAGAAACAATGGAATGAAAGGCTGTACTCCTTATATATCGCATCTGAATTTGCGGGTTTTGAAGCGGGGCAGTTTGTGCGTGTTGCACTGGATATAAACGGTGAGCGAGTTGCCAGGCCCTATTCACTGGTCAATCCGCCAGGTGAGAATCTGGAGATCTTTTTCAATATCGTTCTGGATGGACCACTATCATCAAAGCTAGCTGAGCTTGAAGTGGGCGATGAGATTTTTGTTACCGATAAAGCCAACGGTTTTTTAACCGTTGATGAAGTGCCGGAATGCAAACATTTATGGATGTTAGCTACAGGTACTGGCCTGGGTCCATTCCTTTCGATACTGAAAACAGGGAAAACCTGGCAACGTTTTGAAAAAATCGTACTGGCTTACTCGGTAAGAGATGCATCCGAGCTATCGTATCAGCAACAGATTGAAGAGATAAAAACGCAATATCCTGATCAGTTTGTATTCGTACCTTTTGTTACCCGTGAAGAAGTCGAGGGCGCGATGAATGAGCGTATTCCGGCAGGTATAGAAAATGGTTCACTGGAAAAAAGAACTGAAATAACGATCAATGAAAGTGATTCACACGTAATGATGTGCGGGAATTCAGCGATGATAAGCAGTGTTAGCGAAGTGCTGGAAAAGCGCGGGATGAGGAAGCATCGTCGCCGGGAACCGGGGCATATTACTACGGAGAAATACCATTGAATGCAGTGAATAGTGAATTTTAAAAAAATACTAGGAGGCTGTAGATGTTTTTGACTAGCTATTAGTTATTCACTATTCACTATTCACTGTTGTTAAATGCTTTCCTGCAATATCATCTTCTCCAAGGTTTTCATCCACAGATTTTTCTGAGATCGTTGTCATTTTTTTCGGTTTATAGCTGTGTTAGTGGTATATATTTTTAAAAGTCATCAGAGTGCTACTTAAATTGACTATAATAACCATCACAACATGACAAATTCGTTAAATTCACGCTAATAAATTATTTAATAGCTAAAAAGTTCGTCCAACATGTTGATTTTCTTGTGTTAACTGGTTAGAAAAATTATGTATGAAGAATTCTACGGCTTTAAGGAAAAACCGTTCTCAATGTTGCCTGACCCGGGGTTTTTATATTTAAGCAAAAAACATCAGGCTGCACTGACCTTGCTCGAGTATGGTTTGCTGAATCACGTTGGATTCTGTGTGATCAGTGGCGAGCCCGGTGCGGGTAAAACAACCATCTTACGTGCTCTGTTAGAGCGTGTTGGCGATGACATTACTGTCGGTTTGATCACTAATACACATCAATCCTTTGGCGGGCTGCTGGATTGGGTATTGTCCGCTTTTGATCTGCATCGGCCTAATCTGACACATGTCGAGATGCATCAGATTTTTATGGAATATCTGATAGCGGAGTATGCCAAGGGGCATACCGTGCTGCTAATCGTTGACGAAGCACAAAATATGAAACCGGATGCGCTCGAAGAGCTGCGTATGTTGTCGAACGTCAATTCTGAAAAAGATCAGCTGATGCAAGTCGTACTGGCAGGCCAGCCGACCTTAAAAGAAACATTAAAACTGCCCGATTTAATGCAGTTCGCGCAACGCGTAGCTGTCGATTATCACCTCGAATCACTCAACCTGAAAGAAACCTGTGGTTATATCCAGCATCGCCTGGTGACCGCCGGTTCGCAAAGAGATATTTTTACACCAGCGGCTTGCGAGCGGATTCATAACTATAGTGGTGGCACGCCACGTCTGATTAACCTGTTATGCGAGACCGTGCTGGTTTACGGATTCGCTGATCAGCAGGACATGATCGGCGTCGAACTGGTCGACGAAATGGTGCTGGAACGCATGAAGGACAGTGTAGTGCCGATTGTTAACCGAGAGATAGCTCAGCAAGATAATACAGAAGCTAGTAAAGCGCTGGAAAAAGATTTTCCATGGATACGCCCTGAAGGTGGTGCTGCAGAGCCGCAGCCAGTTGAAGCTATAAAACCAGTAGTTCAGGTTGATCAGGAAAAATCGAATTCAAGCGAAAAAACTAGCCAGAAAACTGAAAAGCCTGATGTAAAGAAAGTGGTCGTCGAAAAGCCAGTGGCATCAAAAGTTAATAGTGTTGTTTCTTCCGCAAAGAATGACAGTAAAGCCGAGCCAGTAGAAGGCGATGAGACGCGCAAGCGGCTGATAAAATATGGTTTAATCTCTGTAGCCGTTGCAGTGGCACTGATTTTTTTTTCGTTGTTGTTAGGTGATGATGACAAGCCCGTTGAAACCGGAATTTCAAAAGATAACGTTCAATCATTGTCGATTCAGCGTGAGCAGGAAATACGCGATCAGGAAGAAAAAAAGCTTAGGCAGTTACAGATTCAGACGGTAACGTTGAAGAAAGAGCGTGATGCGGCAATAGCTAAAGCAGAAGAAGAGAGGCAGGCAAAACAGAACGCTGAAAAACAGGCGGAGGAACAAGCAGCTCTGGCAGCAAAAGTGGCATTAGAGAAACGTCGCCTGGAAGAGAAAAAACAGATAAAGGCTGCTAAACAGCGTGAAAATAAAGCAAAGCTGGCAGAAGCAAAGGCTCGTAAAGAAGCCGATAGAGCTAAACGTGAAACCGCCAAACTGGCGGAAGAAAGACGTGAAATGAGAGCTCGTCTCGAAGAAGAGCGACGTTTGAATCAGATCGAGGCAGCCTATCGACTGGAGTTAGAAGAACAGGAGAAACAACGTCAGCAGATACAGGCTAGCGAAGCTGCCGCTGCTGCCGTAGAAGCAGCAGAAGCAGCAGCTGTCGCCGTTCCTGAGAAAAAAAAATCGGCTGAATGTACCGGTCCGACCGCTCGTTTTAAATCGGGCTGCCGATAATGATGTGATGGCGTATATGCTGAAGTTATCCCTGTTAACCTCAGGATAAATTACGGTACTATTTGGTTCGGGAATATTCAGGTTTATATATCGTACAATAAAAAAGCCCACACCAAATGGTGAGGGCTTTTTAGAAAAGTTACAGCCTCAGCTTATTTAGCGGCTGGTCTCCTTCTCCTTTTTTTTGCTGGTTTATTTAGTACCTTGTCTATGGCAGTAATTGCTTTGGTATAGGCAGTAAGGCGTTTTGAAGATGCTCTCAGCGCGCTTAGTTCAGCAGCTACTTTAGCTTTTTCAGTGCGTGCTTTGCTTAAAGCAGACTGTGTTGCTTTTAATTCTTTAGTCACGCTGGCCGCCGCTTTTCTGTTCGCAGCGTTAGCGTCCTTCTTTAATCTTGCAGAAGCGAGTTTATTACGTTTGCTCAGAGTCGCTTTTTTCTTGGTGTGACGTTTAATTTCAGCGGTAAGCTTCTTAGCATCAGCTGCCTTTTTAGTAACTGCTAAAACTGCATTACTACATGCTTTAGTTAATGAATCGGTCGATGCACTGATTGTTTTATCAAGTGCAGCTGCTCTAACAACAGGTTTTGCTATAGCCATAAATACTCTCTGAAGTGGTTTAGTTAAAGTCTAATAATAGCAGTGTATAGATATTTGGCAACTCTTCGTTTTTTCGTCATCGTTATTAAGTGTCTGAAGATCTACTAAATGGACTGGTTTCATCTGCGATTATAGAACTTTGTGGAAGTTATTTGAAGGAGAAAGTTTAATCCTGAGCAGCAGTTAGAATATATTAAAAGAATTTTGTCCACAGATGAACGCAAGTGAACACAGATAAAAACTTTTATTAGTTGAATGTCATCCTGAACGATAGTGAAGGATCTTATGCTTTGTAGTACATATAAACGTCAAGATCTTTCACTATCGTTCAAGATGACACGATATGATACTTTGTTTTTATCTGTGTTCACTTGCGTTCATCTGTGGACAATTGCTTTTCCTGTTAGATGACTACTCACCAATAGTAGTGATGGTAAGTTTTCTTGTATTTGGTCGTGATGTTTTTTCCCACAGGTAAATGCCCTGCCAGGTACCTAACAGAGGTTTGCCGCGATTTACCGGAAAGCTGATGCAAGTTTGTGTGATTGCCTGACGCATAGATTCCGGGATGGCGTCCATGCTGCTGTCGATCGTACGGGTTATGCCATCACTGCTAGGCGCAAGCTGGGCAAGGAAGTCGGCAGTCTGGTCTCTTGTGATCTCATCGGCGGTGTATTGATTAATAAACTGCTCAGGCTGTTGTGTAAAAATAGCTGGCAGGTGCCGATATTTATCTTTAGATCTTTAATAATCGTGCTGATGAGGTTGCTAATATCTGTAGCACCTTTTTCCTGAGGGGCGAGTTTTATTGTGTCCTGAAATACCATGAGTGAATTTTAATCGTTGCGCTCTTGCAGCGCTTACTCGCCCATTATGGTGACTGCAATGTTGCGTTTAAAGCCGCTGGTACGGTGTTCCCATAAAAAAATTCCTTGCCATAGGCCGAGGTCACATTTTCCTTTGTGAACCGGAATAGATAATGAGCTTTGAGTTAAAATCGTGCGGATATGCGCAGACATATCATCGGGGCCTTCGTCTTTGTGTTTATAGGCATTGTCACCATCTTTAACCAGTTTGGCCATGAAAGTGTTGATGTCTTCACGAACGTTAGTGTCAGCGTTTTCGCATAGTATTAAAGAAGCACTGGTATGCTGTATAAAAACATGGCATATACCTGATTTTATACCTGACTGTTCGATGGTTTCTGCGATTTGTTTCGATATATTGTAAGTGCCTCGTCCGGTGGTGGAGAAGCGCAATTTCTTCTGGTACAGCATTAAATGCTCCTTGTGAATCTTGAAACTAGGGCGTTAAGGATTGCTAGAAAGTCTAGTTCAAATAATCAGATTAGTTATGAATTTTGACATTAATATGTACTGTTGTCAGCGACTTAAACAGTGCGCAAAGTTAAGTGCCAGTTGATGCATAATCTCGAACCAGGCATTTTTATCGTCGCTAATGCTCAGCCCCAGCGGGTCTAGTACGGTCGCTTTTATGGATGTTTGTTTTATCAGTGTATCAATGATGGCAGGTTTTGGAGCCTGGTAAACCAGGCACTGAATATTATCTTTATCGATACTGTCTTTGATTTTTCGTATGTGCCTCAAACTGCTACTGGTTTCATCATCAAAACTAATTGAGTCGATGTAGTTCAGCTTGTTTTCTACTTCAAAGTATTGAAATGCATCATGAAAAGCAATGAAAGGTTGTCGCCTGTTCTGCAGTGTGGTTTTGATGAAACGCCGTGTCTGTTCAATTTTTTGCAGCAGAGAGTCAAGATTGTGCTCATAGGTAGCAGTATTTTTCGGATCATCTTTGATTAACGAGCGTGTGATCTGCCGGCTGATCGCTGCTGTATTTTCAGTAGATAACCAGACATGGGGGTCAATGGTGTGTGATGCGAGTGGTTGTGCCTCTGTATCATCATGGTTATGCGAGGATTTGTGTCGCAGGCTGAGGAGTTTTAAGTCTTCAGCCTGCAATGCGGTAATCGTTTCGGCTGACTGTTGTTGCTGGATTACTTTACTGAGGTAGCTCTCTAATTGAGGCCCCAGCCAGACGATGATGCGGGCGTTAGCTAATAAACGGCGTTGTGATGGTTTCATCGTGTAGTGATGTGGTGACTGTGCCTGTTTCATTAGCAATACGGGTGTCTCGATGCCTTCGGTGAGGTGGGCAACGAGGGAGTAGAGTGGCTTTATGGTGACAACGATAGGGCCAGAGTCTTTGCTGCTTGAATTGCCCACAATGGATTTATCTGATTGGAAAATCTCAGCGCTGGCGGTATGGGATGTTGTACAAAGAACTAACAGCATAAATACTGCTGTTATTGAATAATCTCTAAATAATTCGATAAAGCTGATGATTGGGCGCATAAGATTTGTATGTAGTGAAATTTTCGGCCTGTTTGATACAGCAGGTAATGATGTTTATTGTGCTTGTTTCTAATAGTGATATTAACATGTAACATTGATGCATTATGCCGCTGAAAATGAATATGTCAGATACTCCCGATACGAACTTGAAAAATACCATTAGCGATGCACTGCTAATCGCTGAAGATATTGGCCTTGTTCTACGTGGAAAGACCATTCTCAGTGACATCAGTTTGCAGGTTCATAGTGGCGAAATCATCACTCTGATCGGACCGAACGGTGCGGGTAAGACGAGTTTGATCCGTATTTTACTGGGACTAAACAAGGCCAGCTCCGGTAAGCTCGAACGGCAACGGGCATTGCGTGTAGGTTATGTGCCACAACGTATCCAGGTGCCGGAGGTAATGCCGCTGCGAGTTTATGACTTTTTAAACGTAACCGGTCAGTATGATGTCGCGCAGTGCCAGAACATACTGGACGAAGTTGACTGCGGTTATTTGCTATATTGCGCCATACAAAATATTTCTGGTGGAGAGATGCAGCGTGTATTGCTGTCACGCGCATTGTTGAAACAGCCACAGCTGCTGGTACTCGATGAACCGGCATCCGGCATGGATATTATTGGCCAGCAGGCATTGTACGAAACCATACGCCATGTGCGTGATAACTATAATTGTGGTGTATTAATGGTATCGCATGATCTGCATCTGGTCATGGCTGCGACGGATAAAGTTATCTGCCTGAACACGCATATCTGCTGTACCGGTCATCCGG
>CAWBXM010000151.1:0-25692 GCA_963792545.1 uncultured Gammaproteobacteria bacterium
AGAGCGACCATCCGATGCTGCTGCAGTATGTTCCACAGTTCAGCGTCGATCCCACAGATCCAATTACGGGATTGCCTGGCAGCTTCGACCAGTTCACCTGCAGAAGTTAAAATGGCAGGCCTGATAAAGCGACCAAGCGTATATTTTAATCCATGTTTGTTCAGATATCTTCTGTACGTTTTTTGATTTTCTGTTCATTGATCTCTGTTGAGAAACGCAGGTTGAACTGCACGTGTAAATCTCCAGGGATAACGTTGCTCGCACCTGTACCGGCGTGGATGTTTGAGACCCAAACTGGTCGGAGGGAAGTGTTACGATTCCGCCAAACTTCGTTGCTTAATTCCTGTAACGCGCCAGCGAACAGGTGTATAGGGTTTTTTGCAAGATGTGGATAGGCGATGTGACCTTGAACGCCATGTATCATCAGGTTGCCAGAGATTGAGCCGCGACGCCCATTCTTGATGACATCGCCGACGGTTTTGGCCGTCGATGGTTCACCGACAAGACACCAGTCTATTTTTTCATCATCGTTTTTCAGATGTTCGATGACTTTTACTGTGCATCTGACGGGGCTGGGCCTTCTTCATCACTGGTAATCAAAAAGGCGATAGTAGCCTTTGATATCTTTATTATCGCGCAGGAGTTGTTCGCAAGCACATACCATGGCAGCTATGCTGCTCTTCATATCAGTGCTGCCGCGTGCAGTCATCACATCATTAGTAATACTCGGTGTGAACGGGTCGTTGCTCCATTGTTCTAACGACGAATGCATTTTTCATGTTACATGCCGGCAAAAACAAATAGCGGGGAGGTCGTACCTGTCCTCGCCCATAGATTATCAACTTCACCATAACGTAGGTGTTCGATGTCGAAGTGGATTCGCTGAGTTTTTCTGCGATGATTTGCTGGCAGCCTAGATCATCAGGTGTTACCGAAGGGATAGAGATAAGTTGTTGGCCAGTTCTAGAGTTGCTGTCATTGCTTTTAAAGTGCTTCTTTTAATTGTTGTTTCAGGGTTTCTTCTTTAAAAAGAAACCCTGATACAACAATTAAAAGAAGCACTTTAAAAGCAATGACAGCAACTCTAGAACTGGCCAAACAACTTATCTCTATCCCTTCGGTAACACCTGATGATCTAGGCTGCCAGCAAATCATCGCAGAAAGACTGAGCAATATCGGCTTCGACATCGAACACCTACGTTATGGTGAAGTTGATAATCTGTGGGCGAGGACAGGTACGACCTCCCCGCTATTTGTTTTTGCCGGCCATACTGACGTGGTACCGACTGGTCCGGTAGAACAATGGAGCAACGACCCGTTCACACCGAGTATTACTAATGATGTGATGACTGCACGCGGCAGCGCTGATATGAAGAGCAGCATAGCCGCCATGGTATGTGCTTGCGAACAACTCCTGCGCGATAATAAAGATATCAAAGGCTCTATCGCCTTTTTGATTACCAGTGATGAAGAAGGCCCAGCCGTAGATGGCACAGTAAAAGTCATCGAACATCTGAAAAACAATAATGAAAAAATAGACTGGTGTCTTGTCGGTGAACCATCGAGCACCAAAACCGTCGGCGATGTCATCAAGAATGGGCGTCGCGGCTCAATCTCTGGCGACTTGATGATACATGGCGTTCAAGGTCATATCGCCTATCCACATCTTGCAAAAAACCCTATACACCTGTTCGCTGGCGCGTTACAGGAATTAAGCAACGAAGTTTGGGACAATGGTAATCAATACTTCCCTCCGACCAGTTTTCAGGTATCAAACATCCACGCCGGTACAGGTGCGAGCAACGTTATCCCTGGAAATTTACACGTGCAGTTCAACCTGCGTTTCTCAACAGAGATCAATGAACAGAAAATCAAAAAACGTACAGAAGATATACTGAACAAACATGGATTAAAATATACGCTTGACTGGTCTTTATCAGGCCTGCCATTTTTAACTTCTGCAGGTGAACTCGTCGAAGCTGCCAGGCAATCCATAAAATCAATCTGTGGGATCGACGCTGAACTGTCGACTGCTGGCGGCACATCGGATGGTCGTTTCATTGCGCCAACTGGCGCACAGGTAATAGAGCTGGGCCCGGTCAATGAAAGCATCCATAAAATCGATGAAAACATCAACATCAAAGATCTTGAAAAACTAACAGAGATCTACCATGACATACTTAAAAGATTGATGTTTTGATCACATTCTTCATGAAACACCTCATTACAATTTATAATATTAAAAACAAAACGGAGAAATAAAATGAATCGCGAAAAAGTCTGGTTTAGTTTCTTTATGATCCTTGCACTAACACTGAACTTCGGTTTTTTCTACGGAGTGATAGATGACTCATCACACCACAACGTCTATGAATTGTTCGCCGTTGTGGTAGTCAATCTTATCGCCACGATCTTAAAGTTTGGCGACAGAACACAGATGGGCGCCATGTTACTCGCAACCAGCCTGGTGGCTATGGTGCAACTTATTGCCGCTTCTCTCGTCTGGACCTTTGCTGAACACGTCCATCAGACCGGACTTGCTCCCACCACAGTTTCTACCATCGTCGCTTTAACTGGTGGTGCGATGGTGGCCAATATAATCTCAGTCATCCTGTTGATGATTGAAACATCAAGATTTGAACGATAACAGGATAAGCCTGATTACTTACCTACTTTGTTTGCCAGCCTGCATGAAGATTAAAAACGTGAATTCACATCATGAATGAAGTCACCGCAATAGTTCTTCGCAAGATCAAAGCACCTTTGATATTGATCGTTGTGGTCTATAGCATCTCGATCTTAGGCATGATCTTGATTCCCGGTGTCGACGAAAATGGCAATGTCTGGCACATGAGCATTTTTCATGCGTTTTACTTTGTCAGTTTTACAGCCACCACTATAGGATTCGGCGAGATTCCCTTTCCGCTAAGCGATGCGCAAAGACTATGGACAATTCTGATCATCTATATGACGGTCATCTCCTGGTTCTATACGCTGGGTACAGCCATCACTCTGTATCAGGACACAACTTTTCAGGCAGAACGTAAAAAATTAAAATTTATGAGTGATGTCAAAAAGATAAATCGCCCATATTATGTCGTCTGTGGTTACGGACAAACAGGAAAGGCAGTTGTCGATGCATTACTAGATGAACATTTCGGCGCAGTAGTTATCGAACAAGAGGAAAACGTTAGTGAGGCTAGCATTCATGACAAACTCGAATACGTTCCTAATCTAACTGCCGATGCAACAGAACCTGTGGTACTCGAATACGCGGGTGTTCATCTAAACAAATGTCGCGGTGTAATCGCAGTAACATCTAGCGATGAAACCAACCTGATTATCGCCATCAGTAGTAAGTTATTACATCCTGATGTTACTGTCATCTGCCGTTCAGATGATAAAGGACACGAAGATAACATGCTGTCATTTGGTACTGATCATATAATTAACCCATTTGAGAAATTTGCTAAAGTTTTTAGCATGGCCTTGCACTCACCATCAATGCATTTGATCTACGACTGGCTCACCGGCGTACCAAATACATCATTAAGCAGACCAGCTAAAATTCAACAGGGACACTGGATACTTTCTGGTTACGGCCGTCTCGGACAGGAGTTACATAAAGTATTAAATAAAAACAATATAACCACCGTCATTATTGACCCTGAAAAGGCAGCTAAAAAAATATTTGATAAAAATAAAATCACTGGTGATAAGTTTTTAATTGGTACAGGCACTGACGCAGAAACATTAAAAAATGCAGGCATCGAAAGCGCTGCAGGCATAATTGCCGGCACCAACAGTGACTCCAACAACCTGTCAATCATAATGACAGCCAGGCAATTGAATAAAGCCGTTTTTGTTGTCGCGCGTGAAAATCTTTCACGCAATGAACTGTTATACACAAAAGTTAACGAAAACTATCAGCTCGCGTCTTATGAAAACCTGAATGAAATCACCAGCGTCGCACACCTGGCAATGCAGCCGAGTGCGATCATCTCCCGCGAAATTCGTTCCCTTCTGATCGCACCTCTGCTAACCGATTTCATGTCACTGGCATCGCAAAATGATCAGGAGTGGGCAAATATTACGATCAGTCGACTGAGCGCAGTCATCGGTGACGATCACCCCTATCTCTGGACAGTCAATATCACCAAAGAAAATGCACCGGCTGTTGCTAGATCACTCGGTCTTGGCCGCGACATTCAACTACAACATCTGATTCGCGATCCCTTGGCACACACACAAAACCTGGCCTGTGTCGCCCTGCTTTTAAAACGTGGCGATAACATTGAGCTACTGCCTGATAACGACGCTGAATTAATAGCTTTTGACCAGCTCCTGTTCTGCGGCCTGCGCAAGGTCAAACACAGTATGACGCCTGTATTGACTGACCTGAATCTGCTGAATTTTATAATGACATCAAAAAATGAACCGCAGTCTTTTATCTGGAAAAAGATAACACACTATCTACACAAAGATGACAGACGTTCATCGACACGATAATAAAATACTACCACCCAGATCAACATCTGCCGTTTTATGTAAATGCTGGTATAACTCTCCGCACAAAAAACCAGAATAACGTCTCGATAGCTCAGCCGGGAGTATAAATTAAGGCGTCAATTCATACGGTCGAATTTTTCCTGCTTCGAAACACCAACAGTCTGGACGACGGTAACTCTGCTTGCAAGATGGCTTCCTGTATCACAGAATGATGTGGCGACTTCGAACATGCTCGGATCTGCGTTAAACGCATCATCCAGTTAACTTGAAAGCCTGACATCGACAACCGCCGTAATCCTTTTCACGTTCATCACAACTGGCACAGGGCTCTTTCATCCAACCAGTACCACGGAAATTTATTAAAAGCGGGGGAATCGTACCAGATCCATTTCAAGTCATGATCAGCAACATTACGAAAATTCCAGTCCCGGTAGATCGCGTGCGGCATGACACGGCAGGGCAACCCCATCGGGAGTGACAGTGAGAAAAACTTTACCCCAGCCATCCATGCACGGTTTAGGTCGGCCTTCATAATAATCTGGCACCACGAAGAAAATTTTCATCTTGCCTTTGAGTTTAGCCTGATATTCGTGTGCAATCGCTTCTGCTTCCTGCACCTGTTTTAAACCTGGGCAGCAAGTGATTACGATTTAAGCAACGCCCAGCCTTCGTATTGAGTCGTCGCTAGCTCAACATAATCTGCTTCTAGCTCAATTGCCAGCTCAAGCATTTCACGCACCTGTCCGATATTCTCACGGTGAATGACAAAACACAGTACCATCGGGTAACCATGTCGCTTCACAGCTCGTGCCATATCAATCTTTTGCTGGTATGAGTCGCAACCAGCCAGGTAATTATTCAGTTCCTGATCGCCAGCCTGGATGCTGATCTGAATATGATCCAGTCCCTGCTCACGGAAAGCGGCCACGCGGTCTTCATTCATACCGACACCGGATGTAATCAGGTTGGTGTAGTAGCCCAGCTTATGTGCAGCACCGATCAATACTTCCAAATCTTGGCGAATCAGTGGTTCACCGCCGGAAAAGCCCAATTGAACAGCACCCATTTTGCGCGCATCATGTAATACACGTAACCAGCTTTCGGTATCCAGCTCGTCCTGTTTGCGCACCAGCTTCAAAGGGTTGCTGCAATACGGACATTGCAAAGGGCAGGAGTGTGTGAACTCAGCCAGCAACCATAATGGCGGCGGTGTTTTAGCTGACACGCACCCATCCCTCGATCGACTGCTTCGCGCTATGAATTCCAACACATCAGCCTGCAAATCTTCTTCAGCGAACTCCGCTTCCAGGGTGGCAATTATCTGTGCCAGTGTTTGCTTGCCATCACACTGTTCCAGAATCAGGCTTGCAGTGTCATTCAACTGCACCATACCTTCCGGATACAATAGTACATTGCAATCCTGCACCTCTTCCCATTGCATACGGTAACCAGGAGTAATACATGGCACCAGTTGTAAATCAAGCGCATCTGCCATGCTCAGGTTTCCTCAACGGACAGGATATTAAAATACGGTGGCTTATTCAGAATATAGGCAAGGTACATTGCGTCCAGCATCGTCCATAAGACGTCCAACTTAAAACGTAAAATTTCAATAGCATGCTCCTGCTGAAGGCGAGTAGTGAAATGTGCCAGCGTAATCGATAATCCGTGGTCAACATCGCGATGCGCTTCACTCAGACGATTACGAAAATATTGCAATCCTTTATCATCAATCCACGGATAATGTTGTGGCCAACTCTGCAGGCGCTGTTTATGTGCCGTTGGTGCAAACAACTCGGTCAACGATGAGCAAATCGGCATCATGCCAATCTGCATGACGAACAAAATTGATATAAGCGTCACAGGCAAAACGCACACCGGGTAGCACATGTCGCTGATCCAAGTAATTCCTCTCGCGGTACTCCCGCAGGCCTCACCCAGATTCAGCCAGGCCTCTATGCCGCCATCGGACACATGTCCTGCTTCCGGCCCACCATCATGATCAAGGATACGACGAATCCATTGGCGGCGCACTTCACGGTCTGGGCAATTAGCCAGCAAAGCAGCATCCTTACACGGGATTATGGTCTGATAATAAAACCGATTGGCAACCCAGCCTTTCAACTGCTCAGCGTTAAGCTTGCCTTCGTACATCATCTGCTGAAAAGGATGATGTACATGATAATAACGTTCCTGTGCACGAAGCTGGTTTTCAAATTCTTTCGCTGACCACGGCTGATTTTCTACTGCCATCACTCCACTCTCTCCAGCTCTCTACAATTCCAGCAACATACCGTCATATGAGACTTCAATGCCGTTTGCTGCCAATGTCTTCCGTTCTGGTCAGAGTCTTCATCCAGAATCGGGTTTGTATTATTAATGTGGATCAATATTTTTCGAGCCTGCGGGAAAGCCTTTAATTGCTCGATCATACCACCAGCACCGGACTGTGCCAGATGTCCCATCTGTGAAGCCAGTTTAGTACCAACACCACGCCTCGCCATCTCATCATCCGTCCAGCATGTACCGTCTATCAGTAGATAATCGGCTTGAGAAAAATAGGGTATTAAGTGCTCTTCAAACTGCCCCAGTCCTGGTGCGTAAAACAGCTTACCACCCGTGTTTTGATCTTCGATCCACAAGCCAACATTATCACCCGGCGTAGGCGCTTCACGGTGAGGTGAATATGGTGGCGCTTTACTGCTGAGCACTACTGCTGTCACCTGTATACCATCAACATCTTTCACTGTTGTAGCCGTGCCGTCAATTTGCAAGGTATGGCGATTAACGCCGCAATAATGTTGTAGCATATTTAGCACAGGGAAACCGGTAGTAAGGTCTTCATACACACTGTCAGTACAATACAATTCCAACGACTGTTTACTTTCACGCAGAATCAATAACCCGGTGGTATGGTCAATCTGGCTGTCGGCCAGCATGACCGCCGTTACACCTGTGTCGCGCAAATTACGCGCAGGCTGCATCAATGGCTGGGCGTTGAGCTGGGTACGAATGTCGGGTGAGGCATTAATCAGAAGCCAATGCTTTTTATCAGTAGATACCGCGATAGAGGACTGGGTTCGGGGTTTTGCGTTAAGGGTTCCGTCACGCACACCAGCACACATTGTACAATTACAATTCCATTGTGGGTAACCGCCACCCGCCGCCGAACCAAGAACCAGAACGTACATACAAAAACTTACCTTTATCTAATGATAAAAAAGAAACCAGCTGCTTGCGCATACTGGTTTTTTTGTATAACAACAGCCAAAAAAATAACGCTAGCGATTCATAATATACATGCTAATTTCAAAACCATAACGCAATTCTTTAAACTTGGGTTTTTTCCACTTTTTCATCAAATATCCCTCATATACAGTCAACAATACTTTAGAGTTTAACATGAAGACATAGTCAAGGATAATAAGGGGGGACTTTTCTGGAAAGACATAGGTGGGAGGGGGTAACCTCATATAAGCTACCCGTTTTAAATATTTTGTAATATTAATTTTTCAACGTGCACAATATATGCACACCTAGCACAGAAAATTTCTACTATAACCATTCACTAGATTTCATATACATGATAAAATATTGATTATATTAAACTTTTGCTAAGTCTCGATAGCTCAGCCGGATAGAGCAGCCCCCTCCTAAGGGGCAGGTCGGGGGTTCGACTCCCTCTCGGGACACCATTAAAGAACAGGAGAATATTATGTCTACAGTCACACTAGAAACCACTCACGGCAATATCGTCATCGAACTCAATGAGGAAAAAGCACCGGAAACCGTTAAAAACTTTTTGAACTATGTCAATGACGGTTTTTTTGATGGCACCATTTTTCACCGTGTAATCCCCAACTTCATGATCCAGGGTGGTGGTTTTATGCCGGGCATGGTTCAGAAAAAAACCGAAGCACAGATTAAAAATGAAGCCGATAATGGCCTGTTAAATGATCGTGGCACCATAGCGATGGCAAGAACAAATGATCCACATTCAGCAACTGCGCAATTTTTCATCAATCTTAAAGACAACACGTTCTTAAACCACACTGCACCAACAGCTTCTGGCTGGGGATACTGTGTTTTTGGTGAGGTCACAGACGGCATGGATACCGTTGATAGCATCGCCGCAGTCAGCACTGGGAATGATGGTGGTCACGGTGACGTACCTATTGAAACAATCACTATCAACAAGGCGACTGCATCATAACGGACTAAATGAAACAGCTCGTATTCATATCAGACTTGCATCTTGCGTCTGAACGCCCACAGATTATAGAGTTGTTTCTACGCTTTGCTGATGAGATTGCGGCACCTGCTGACGAACTCTATATCCTGGGCGATTTTCTTGAATACTGGTTAGGTGATGACGACCCGGCACCAGCTTTAACACCAGTGTTTGATAAATTAGTCGAGCTGGTTGAAAAACACCATACCAAACTGTATTTCATGCACGGCAACCGTGACTTTCTGGTAGGTGATGAACTCGCACAACGCTGCCATTTTGAGCTGATCAACGACGACACACTCAAAATAAAAATACAGGATAAGGATGTTCTGCTGATGCATGGCGACACACTGTGCAGCGGCGACGTCGAGTACCAGAAGTTTCGTAAAATGGTACGCTCCGATCAATGGCAACAGGATATTTTAAGCCGAAGCCTGGAAGAACGCATTCAGATTGCCGAAGACCTGCGGCAGCGGAGCAAAAAATCGATGACCGAAAAGGAAGAGTTCATCATGGATGTGAACCAGCTAACGACTGACAATACCTTCATCGATAACCACGTTGATACTATCATCCATGGCCATACACACCGGCCGGCTATTCATCAGAAGATGGTAAACGGTCAGGAAACAACACGTGTCGTACTCGGCGACTGGTTTAAATCAGGCAGTTATCTGCGGGTTGAACATCTGTCTGATCTTCACTTACAAACCTATCAATAAATTTTTCTGCGCTGTCACAACTACGGCATCAGTATCTTTGAATTCTTATCCACAGAAAACTGTCTATAATTTGCAGGTACTTTAAATTTCCCCGGGTCAACTAGTACCTTATCGTAACCTGTCAGTAGTCTGGAGCGCTCATTACTGTGCCACTCTTGAATGGGTAAACCTTTCTCATAATAAGCGCCCCGATTATAGATCTGATCAGCATAATAACAGTCAGTCTGCATCTCGGTTATTTTATTATTGGTCATCTTCACCTGCTGACCTGAAACCACTTTTTGATAATTTTGTAAAATTTTACTGACTTCGGGTAAAAGGCCTTCAACCAGTTGTATCTCGGTACAGGTTTTCTCCTCACTGGCATCAGTAGTCATATTTTTATTTTCATTCTCAATGAAAACACGGTAATTATAAATCGCCTTTCCCGAGACACTAGGTGCATCATCTAACTGCAGATATTCAACACCTACTTTCACTGGTGATGTTCCTTCTGAAAATGGGTACTCTTTGATAACCAGAACTGATTTATCGAAATGGCTTACGCTATAAATCACCTTGTCTTTGTCATCGTAAATGATGTAACCACTTTTTTCATCCGGCTCATCTATTCGTATATAACGATCTGACACCAGCATAGTAACTTCATATTCATCCGTTCCCGGCTCTCGTTCGATATAAGAAAGCTGATACACCTGCTGATTTTTAATATCGGCCTGATTCAAATTAACCGCATTTAAATCCTCCTGTTTTGTCTTTGCATACAGGTTAAACGACAATAAAAATATGACTATTAAAAGAGTAGATTTTTTTATAATGTTGTTTTTCATAATAAGCAATTCTCTGTGCAAGATAATAAGCGAAATGATAGCGCTCAAAATCGATCTAATAAGTTTTTCATTTCCTGTGCGCTAAAACCAGCGTCGAGTCGCGCCTGTGTTTCAAAAGGACCAAATTTCGCGCCCTGCATATGTTTTTCGATTAGATTTAGAAAAGTTTTTTCTGCTTCCAGGCCACGTTGTTCACATAAAAACTTGTACCAGTATGTGCCTATCCTGACATGGCCTATCTCTTCATCAAAAATTATCTGCAGGATATCTATTAACCGGGTATCACCTGTAGTTTTCAGCTTTTTTATCATATTTGGGGTCACATCAAGTCCCCTGGCTTCAAGCACACGCGGCACCAATGCCATCCTGACCAGTACGTCAAAATCCGTTTTTACCGCCATTTCCCACAGTCCATTATGCGCTGGCAAATCACCATAAGCCATATTATGCGAGACAAGATAATCTGACAACAGGCCAAAGTGTTTCGCTTCTTCAGCAGCCACCTGACACCAGTCGGTATAATATTGCTCAGGCATATCCTGAAATCGGTAAATAGCATCCAGTGCCAGATTGATGGCGTTAAACTCGATGTGTGCGATGGCATGTACCAGTGTCAAACGCCCTTTTAAGCTCGAAAAATTACGTCTGGGCACGTCTTTTGGGTTGACAAGTTCTGGCTTCACAGGACGCCCAGGGACAGGCAATGATCTTATCTCTGCTAATGGCTCGAATATCAAATCAGATGCCAACCAGTCTTTTTGCAGCGCCTTTGTTGACTCGACTTTTTGAACAGGGTCATCTAATAATAAACAATAAAGTGCCACTTCATACAGGCTATTACTCTCATGATTTTTCATTAGCATATCAATTGCTTGATTTTTCTGTCGGAAAAATTTCACGGTAGAAGTAATGGTGCTTTGCCATGTCGAACTCTCAGTTTGTTCAATGCAGGAAGAACCCCTCGCCGCCGAACCAACCAGCACTCAAGTCTATACTTGCCAGGATAATTCATAATCAACAGTCCTACGAGGATAAGGAGCAGCCCTTGACCCGGCAAAAACAACAGCACGAAACCAACTAACAAAAATACAGCGCCAAGTAGATTTTTTGTAACTTTAATTACAAGGTTAAGCAGTGGATGCCGCGTGCTGATACGCAGGCGATGATCGTAGCTAAAATAATCAGCTGGAATTTTTGTTACCAACACAGGCACTAGTGCCAGTGTTAAGAGTCCTGTCAGCAGTGATATCACTGCTAACCATCCAGCATGTTCAGTGAGAAAATTAATCAACTGCATATACGGTGAAGTAATCTCTTCATAATAGTCAGCAACAGGGTAGATTTCACTCTGCTTACCTCAGTAAATCTAAAACAGCATCTTTAACTAAACCATGCAGAGCAATAACATTACTTTCATGGCTGACACTGTCTGTACTCCATATGTTACGTACACCCGCCTTTATTAGACGTTGTTTTGCACCATCCGCAAACAAGGCGTGGGTAACCAGCACATCGACATGTTTTGCATTCATTGATAGACACTGTTTAATAGTAACCGCCAATGTTTGCCCGCTACTCGCAACATCATCGACCAATACTACAGTACGATGCTGCAAATTGATCTCGGGCAAGGTGATATCAACATCTTTGTCTCCTGTGCGTATTTTTTTACATACTCCGTACTGCCATTGATTTGGTTTCGCGACTGCACTTACCCACTGTTCTGCTTCACGGTCAGGCCCCAGTAATACAGGATCTTTAACAGTTTGATTCAAAAATTCTACCATCAGGGAAGTGGCAGATAAAGTTACCGCATGGCTGGCTGGAATCGCCTGTTGCAGAGAGTGAATACGATGCAGATGTGGGTCAACGGTAATAACATTATCAAATAGATCGGCAAGAAAGTTGCCGACGATCGTTTGGCTGACGGCCTCTCCGGGCTGGAATGCTTTGTCCTGTCTCATGTAACAGAGGTAAGGTGCAACCAGGGTTAGTACTTTTGCACCCAGTTCACGCGCAGTTTTTGCAGCGAGTAACAACTCGATCAATTTTTTATTCGGCTGATCGAGACTGCAACAAAATAAAACATGATCGGCCAGTTGCTCTGGCAGAGTCAATTTACTTTCAGCATCAGGGAAACGGTGGCGTTGTATTATCTGACAAGGTACATGCAAAGCTTCTGCCAGTTTGTGAGACTGCTTTTCATACTCGTCAAAGCACAGGATTATCAGATCCGCCTGCATCAGAACTCCACAAACGCTTTCGGTATCTGATTTTCTTTACCGATCAGATACCCGCTATCACTCTCGCATAATGCGAGCGCAAAATTAAAATCAGAAGGAAAAACCGCATGCACACGATACAGCGGCTCACCTTTTTCAACCTTGTCACCTAACTTTTTAAACAGGTCTACACCGGCTCCTTTATCTATAGGAGCGCCGGCGAAGCGAGCTATGTGTGCTATATGCAGGTTATCGATATTGGTCACTACACCATCTGCAGGTGACCGCATCTCATGAGTAAGTTTTCCCAGCTCAAATTTTTCACTCTGAAATCCCTGAGCTTTAATAATAGTATTCATCATCGTCAATGCTCGACCAGAATCCAGGATGTCACGCGCGATCTCATAGCCTTTTCCGCCTCGAACATCTGGATCGAACTCTAACACTCGCCCCGCGAGACGTAATGATTTCTGCCGCAGATCTGACGGTGCTTCTGGAGAATTCTGCAGCACCTGCATCACATCCCGCGCTTCCAGAACCGGACCGATGCCAAAACCAATCGGCTGCCGACCATCAGTAATGATGACTTCCAGATGTATGCCAAGTTGATCACCAACAAACTCGAATAATTTACGTAAGCGCTGTGCCTGTCGCATCTGACGAACCTTTGCAGTGTCCCCCACAGGAATATCGATAACCAGATGTGTCGAGCCTGCTGAAAGCTTCTTTGACAGAATAGACGCTACCATCTGTCCGAGGGAATCGATACCAAGAGGTCGCTCCACTGCGATCATAATGTCATCGGCGGGTGATAATTCAGCGGTTCCTCCCCAGGCCAGACACGCACGATGTTTGCGTACGATATCATGAAGTTTTTTGATATCGAGTTCCACATTTGCCAGCACCTCCATGGTATCGGCCGTGCCTGCTGGTGAGGTGATGGCGCGACTTGAGGTCTTGGGAATTAACATTCCATGGGCTGCGACTATAGGCACTACCAACATCGAGGTACGGTTACCGGGAATTCCTCCGATGCAATGTTTATCTGCAACCAATGATTCATTCCAGTCCAGATGCTCACCCGATCCCATCATAGCTCGTGTCAGATACAACACCTCATCACGATCCATATCAGTTTGTCCAGAGGCGACAAGAAAAGCTGAAATCTCAGTTTTTGAATAGCGCTTTTCAGTAATATCGTTAATGATATGATAAAAGTCTTCCTGGTTAAGACGTTCACCGGCAATTTTACGTCGCACTGCATTCATCGATGCAGGTGGTTCGGCATGTTCAATGTTAACTAGATGACCTTCTTTTAAGCCCAATTTAGTAAACGCTTCTTCAGATAAACCCAGGTCAGTTGTGGTGACGATGCTGTCATCATCAACGACATTCAATACAGCAAGAATATACTTGCCATCTGAGCAAATTTTTACCTTGGAAAGTGCCTGAAAACCTTCGGCCCGATAGACTTCACACTCGCGATGAAGATAAGCAACGTTCTCACGATAAGTATCAATACCCAGGCGCCGTAATTTGAGTCTTCCCTTGATTTTTTCGGCTTTGATCGCTACTGGTTTAGTTTTTTTAACCATGAGTTTCTATCATATTTCTAAGGCTAATTAATTTAACAAAATTGTTTTTCAGGTTCTATATCTGGTTATACTTAACTGTCCATAGATTCACCATAATACCACTAGAATTCAAAGTTTTTGAACTTATAAGGCGGGTTGGCAATACCCGATAACCTGACTACCGATCCGTCAGACGATTATCATAAAGACGCTGTAGCGGGTCCTGGCGATAGAACAGCTGCAACTGCTTATACAGACCTTCATGGTAATGATGCAGCTTCTCGGGCGCTTCGAAAAACTCTTCGGTCACTACGGCAAAAAACTCAGCAGGGTTTTCCGCAGCATAAGGATCAATATCGGTACTACGATGCTGTTCGATACGTTTCCTCAAATGATTATATATCTCCGTAAAGGTAGCAATCCAGTCACGCAGGTGCATATCCGGGTGTAATGGCGGCTTACCATCGGCTGAGCCGTCGAGCATATCCAGTTTATGAGCAAATTCATGAAGAATCACATTAGAACCGTGTCCATGACTGCGCTCTCTGGTTACAGCATCGGGACGTGCATCCATCCAGGATAGAATCAGCGGTCCTCTGCCCCAGGCTTCACCACCAAGTACGCTACGTTTTGTATGAACAACGCCAAGTTCATCACGCACCTCACGCGTCACTACAAATGAATCCGGATATACGATCACCTCGACCCAGCCATCAAAGTAATCCAGATCAAGCTCGAGTACTAACAGACATGCCTGTGCAGCAATGACTGTACGTACGTAGTCATCAACCTCAAAATCACCGGCACCATTGATATTTTTTCGGATTAAAAACAGACTGGCAAGATCTTGTAGTTGATTAAGCTCGCGCGGGTGCAGATTAAAATGCGACAACGCATCATGACTAACTTTGTCCCACAGCTCATCAGGAATACGGGATTCGTCAAGCTGCCTGCGCTCACGCCAGCGAAAAAAACGATCTAAAAACATAAAACACTCATTCAGCGACATTGAATAAGCACTTTAGCGGATTATTATGATGAGATTTAGTTTTTTGCTGCCGTCATGAAGGTTCATTTTAAAGTGCAGTAAATTTCACCCTAAAATAGTGATTTAAGACCTGGTGCCATCACATAACCCTAAATATTCATGTATTATTAACTGCTCGCACCAAATTCGGTAAATCATTCAAAAAGGTGATATATGACGCGCTATACCCATGAACAAATTGAAGAGATCGATATCCTGATACGCTACAACCTGCAAACCACTCAGCAAGGCATCAAAGTGCATTCAAATGCAAACAGTGATCAGGTAAATGCTGTAAAACGGCTGTTTGACAAAGGTCTGGTGACTCAGAGCGATGGCGGTTATCTAACCGATCTTGGCAGAACTGCAGCCGAACATGCACAGGCACTTATCCTGATACTGGCGCCACATAATCAAAGTATTGCCAGCTAGATTGAGCCGGTTGCAAACAAGATCGTCTCATTCATTCGGTAAAGAATACTCTGTCTGTGTAGCCACATGTGACTGCTGATCGAACACCCGGTATTCATAACCGGCCAGTCGAATTGAGTCACCGTGTTTGAGCTCCTGCTCTTTCACAGAAACATTATTTACATAGGTACCATTGGTACTTCCTAAATCTTTGATTTTCATATCAAATGTATGAGGAAGGTATTCGTTTGGTTGGAGACTGATAACTGCATGCTTACCACTCACCTCACCATCGTCCAGCTGTAAATTATTTCCATGGTCACGACCGATAGTGAAATCGCCCCTGGATAACTCTATTTCGGATACCACAGCACCATTAATAATATGTTTCAGTTTGATCAAAATTCACCCCCAGACTTCGGTTATAGAATGCAGCCTTCGCTCGATAAAAAAAGTGACGATAGGCAAACGCCAGTAGATGAACCATAGCTCAAATAAGATTAAAGGTAACAGCAGACAATGAAAATGATCAAGCTAAATCTGAAAAATGATAACTCCATCGCACTTTTATTCACTGCGTTTTACTCGCCAGTCAGGCTGGCCCTGTGCATTCTATATACCGTCACACTCAGCGCCTGCTCGCAGCAGACATCACCCCCTGCACAAAAGATAGCACAAACGCTGATAACCATCGCAGACGCTCGCGAGCATCCAGCGCAGCTCATTGACCTTGGTGAAGTGGGCGATTCAGTCGGTGATATCCTGGTGTTCGATCAGCCCTTACTAGATATAAATAAAAGAATTATTGGCAACAACAGTGGCACATGCATTCGTACCCGCGTGGCACATAGCTTTCAATGCCAGTGGACACTGACTTTTATCAATAAATCCGAAACTTCAGGTAGTGTCCAGGTCGCCGGCCGTGAATATGATACAGGCAGTTCAACAATCAGTATTGTCGGTGGTAGCGGAAAATACTCAGGTATAAGCGGTGAAATGACATCAACAAATAATGCTGACGGAACGTTTACGCAGGTATTGCATTACAGGCCTTAGAGGCTTTTAACTTATATCATTATCAAATTTGTTTTAGGTGCTCTGTGTCTTGCTGAGAAAAGTTAACTTTAACCAATGAGGATGACTTTTAGTTACTCGAGTTCAAGGGCGACATTCAGCTGACTGAATATCGCTCCATACGCTCTGTTACTTTTTTAATATAATCGCGTGTTTCATGATATGGCAAATGGCCACGTAAAAATTGATACACCTGCTCAGGGCTACGCCGGTTAATCTCACGCAAAGCCGCCAGTTTATAATTACTGTAATTACCAAAACGCGCAGCGCTGTATTTGCCAACAAATGCCCGGAATACATTTTTTGCACCGGTATTATAAGCGGCAATGGTTGCAAGCATACGCGATTGTTCTGACTTAATGCCACTCAGGTATTCATTATTTAACTGGTATAAATAAGCCGAACCCAGGCGGATGTTGTTCTCAGGGTTATACAGATAGGTGTCCGTAACCACTTTATCTTTCTTGTATAGATAACGGTAAGCATCACGTGCGCCACTGGTGGGCACCAGTTGCATCAGACCAAAGGCGGGCGCACTGGATCGTGCTGTCGGGTTAAACATGCTTTCTGTTTCGATCACCGCAAATACCACCGACGCCGGTATTTTGTGTTGCTCAGAATATTTATTTACCAGTGTTTGATATTTACGGGCGCGAAGACGAATATGGTCTGGCACCAACCTAAGCTGAGCAGTATAAACAATGCGGGTCTTACCATCATCCCCGCGCAGAATTTTTGTGTGCGCATCACGGGCTGCATCTTGAGCGATTTTTCTGTATTCATCGGGACCAGCCACGCGACCGTCTGGTAAACTTATCTGGCCCTGCAAAACGGCACTCCCCTGTGGCTGACTGACAGGCTGCTCGGCTAACTTTTTAATTGAACGTTTATCATCACCTAAATTCATCGCCTCATACAAAAGATCTTGTAATTGTTTTTCTCCGACAGGTTTATCACTACCCTGCTCAACAGGTAGAGCAATTTCGACATCGATTGTACCCTTCTCAAAATCAACCACACTGCGTTGATTAAGTTGATCGATATAACTCACCCAGTTATTTTTGTCTGGAACGATATTATCTTTACCCCAGATTGAAGATGTTTTGCGTTTGTAAACAGCAAACGCTGAAGTAATCTCAGACTTGTAACTTGCAAATGAATCTTTACTTTTTTGAACAGATGATTTCTGCTGTTTTTTCCAGTCGTCAAAACTGGCATCAGCGTGAGCAGTGGTAAAAATAAAGCTGCATATAACAGCCAATAGAGCTATAGCAACAGGCTTTTTAGGGAAGTGAAAATTCATAAGTTAGTTACCTGCCCTCCAAACACGATAGTTCAGTCAATGGTTTTGCTTAATAGAGGTGCCCTTAAGTCTTACTTATTTTTTGCACTGCATATTGCACCCAGAGTTGATGCGCTTTTCCAGGCTCGATTATCACCGCATCATCCGCTGCATTGCAGCTTTCGACACAGAGCATTTTTTTATAACCTTGCTCTCCCAGATCACCCATCTTATCTGCGGTTTCCTGCCATGGGTTCCAGACCACAGTAGAATGACTACCACATTTGACAATAATGATATCTCGTTTCAGTACCTTGTCTTCAATGACACAGTCACTGGCGGTATCAAGATAAATCCTGTCGACTTCTTCATTGATGGTAACCGGACCTCTTTGATACTTACGCTTTAAGTTATCTGGTTTATCAAGGTAATCAGTATCATCAAGCCCATGCACCTTGAGCTTGCTTACATCGCCCACATTAAAGTAAGTATGCAAAGCCTGGCTTATAGTAATCGGTTGATCACCGTTGTTGTGAGTAATCAGTTCCAGCTCCAGTTTTTGGCCAATAGTCAGCTGAAATTGCACTGTGGTATTTGCTGGCCACATTTCTGCATTATCAGCAGTTGGCAGGGTGGTAAAACTAATACGGGTGTTACCATTATCCAATGCTTCTGTACTTAAAACTTGCCAGAGAGTAGTACGAGCAAAACCATGCGATGGGAAGCTTTTATTACTCTCATGTGCACCAAACCAGGGCCAACAGATAGGTACACCGCCGCGCACCGACTTACCGACTGCAAAGATGGCATCTTCAGATAGCCAGATAACGTCTTCTTCACCCTCAGGAATCCAGCTGAGTACCTGTGCACCTTGCAGACTAATAGTGGCACTGGCATAGCGATTTTTTATCTCAACAACAGGAATATCACCTTTGCCATTGGCGAAGTTGAGCGTGTTATCGGTTTCATGCAGTGCAAACATTGGGTTTAAAGTTTCGATCATCGTCTGTTCGGAATCTGAGGAATTCATTAAGGAAGTCTCACCATTAGTAAGTTTAGGAATAAAATAAAGTTTTAAAAAATTTCATTGTGACTGTGAATCCTGATTTTAAGCCTGCAATAAGTCGACGCGAACAGGCATTGAAAAATACGCACCATCGTCGCCAAGATGCCGCTCGAAACGTTGCTTCACCTGCTGGTATAACACATCATCAAGTGAATGATGGCTATGTGTCGCTTTGATGGTATTGTTTTCAAACTCAGCAAAGTTTTCAAATCTCATCGGCGAATTAAAAAACGTTTCTTCACGCAGTGTAAACAAACCTTCATTTACGGCCTTTTGTATTGTCGCAAAAGCTGCTTCACGTACTTTTTGCTCATCGTGGAACAAGCGCAGGATCTCATTAAACGCACCGGCAAAGACTGGTTCGGATATATAAGCCAGCCCACCAGGTTTCAACACACGCTTGATCTCATGCATTGATGCATCCATCAGTTCTAATGGGACATGATGCAACGATTTAAACATAAATACCACATCAGCTGAACTATCATCCAGCGGTATTTCCTGTGCACCGGCAAGCTTAAAAGTCACATTGGGTAAATCTGTAATCAGAAGATTTTTCGCATGCGCAATTTCATCAACTTCCAGCGCGGTAATGGTACGACCGCGTCCTGTACTAGCGATATTGCATGTGATCTCTGCGCTACCACAACCGAGTTCTATGATATGTTTATTATCTAGTGATAACAAACGATCATATATCTCAAATTCCGGACAATTCAGGTCAATTTTTTCAGCCGCTATTTTCATTAACAGGTCTCTCTAAATACTTTTTGCGTTTATGTATAACCTGTTAAATAACATACAACAGGCAATTACCTTTCTTTGTTTAATGACTTATACAAGTAAGGCGTATGACTGATTTTAATCGATTTACGATAAAATTTGACAATTATTGTTTCAATAATAAATTATTAGAAGTACAATGACATGCTGTTAGGTAAGATATCTAACAGATAAATGTGATCAAAAAAGGAGAGTTTCATATGAACAATAAAAAACAGGTAGAAGACGACACCAAAAAACTAGCGTACGTTGTCGCTTATATGTCGATGTTCATAATTGTATTATTTGGTCTCGCGCCGTTTGTATGATGAGACAGGTCAGGTGCAATCGAGGTCAAATTTGCACACCAATTTTGGCACCTATTGCTCCTGATCTTAATATTTTCTATTTTCTATCAACTGCTATAATCAAGCAATAACGCTCAGTAGCAGTTTCATTTTTATTACCAGTCCTAGCCTTGTGAATTCGAGTCTGAATATTGCAGCCAGATTAAACACAGCCTGTTGGTTTAGGTAGACCACCATATTTTGTAATTGGTTTCATCGGGCCACTCATCCACATCTTGAACATTATTTTCTGATCGACACCGACGTACTTGGCAAACTTGCGTATGGGTGGCACCACTGCGTTGTCTTCATAGTATTCCCTCGCCTTAAGGATCTGTTGCCACTTGTCATCATCGAGTTCCACACCATCTTCTTCTGCCATGGCTCGACCGATCTCAGGCGTCCAGGCGTTCATATCGATAAGATAGCCATCGCCATCACGTTCTAAATTTTGCATTGGTATTACCTAATGAGTTAGTTAAAATTTTGTATTATATCTAATTATATGGAGGCGAATGACTACAGTTCAAGTGTCCACTCAGTATGATTTGATCTTATTGTTACTATAAAATTATGATTAAATAAACTCAATCAGAATCACTTAAAGATATATAAAATAAATGCTTATGTCTAAAACACAAACATTACTGGCAATCATACTAACTCTATTCTCGTCCATACCACTAAGCCATGCCGAACCAGCTACACAGCAAGTGGTTACCGTAGAGAATCGTGAAGTTATACTAAAGACTGACGGAAGCTGGGAATATCGTTCAATAGATCGTTTTGCCAATACAAAAGATGGTACTCGCATACAGCTAAAAGGTGATGGTAGCTGGACAGCGATTGGTAACACACCGTTAACCTCAAAACAGCAAGTTCGAACAACCGCATTAGATATATCGTTGCAAAAAGTCGTTATCGAAACCTACAAAAAAAAATCACAAAAGAATACAAGTGTAAAAACTCATACGGTATTCTACGTTCAACTTAACTATTCGCCACACGCAGATAAAGACATTAGCTTTAACAGTAGTGACATTGCGCTAATCGAAGTCAAAGACAACAACGGAAAAGATTACCCAGTACTTTCAATAAAACCCGATAGCGTACAATTGAAACCTGGTACAGATACCATATTAGTAGTGCGCGCTAATAAATCACCGTCGATATGGGATAACGTAAAGTCGATGGAAATAGTATTTAACAGCGGAATACTAGGCCTCGAAATACCAGTATCTCTTAATCAAAAAACAATTGATTTTGATGAAGAGAATGTGGAAAGTCTTGAGTAAAGAATCAGGCAACTGAAAATCCGTGACTAAAACTTTCCATCACAAGGAGTACTGAGAGTAAAAACCAGTATATTATATTTCCAGGCAGTTATTTCTTTCGCCAGGCACCACCAAGTTTTATATAATCGCCTGCTTTTGTTTTTTCTATCGCTTTTTTACCCGCGAGTTGCTCAACATCTCGCAGTGTGATTTTATTACGTGCTGCAATTTCCTGGTATTTTTGTTTGCGTTCAGCGTTAACGCTTTGTATCAAAGCACTGGTTTCGGCAGAAGCAGATTTAACTGCAGCCAGGTATCCGTCAGGGGTCTCACCTACCAGTCCCTGCTGCTTAGCTGATTGCAGATCAATAGAATAAGCGTTCTGCGCTATAAAAAACAGACATGTCATCAGTAGTATTAGAATTTTTTTCATTACATTGTGTCTCCGCTAGAAAAGTTTACTATCTTCACTAAATACATCATCAAGTTCTTTATCAACTTTAACGTGTATCTCATGCTCGATTTTTACGTTGAGATTAATGGTGATGGGTTTATCTGGTGCTTCCACCTTAACGGTAGGAGAGCAGCTCATGAGTAGAGCACCCAGGATAAATCCTATTGTTATAGTTACTGGCAGTTTTTTTTGCATAGTGTTAACCGGCCTATTGATTATTTCCAGGGTAGTTTTAGTTTATTAATTTACGCTGACGTTTATTTTTTAAGTGTTTCATATTGACGGCGTACTGTTTTATCAATTTTCTCACTTACACCTTGTGCATAACGCAGACTTTTGAGCAATGAAAGCAAGTTTTGTTCAGTATTTATATTTAGGTGCACTGGGCGTTTAGCATCGAGTCCTGGACTTATACCCTTTAATTGAAGGCTTATAGCGAGTAAACCATCCGGGGTAAAGTTTACACCAGCCGACAGGTAACTGTAACGGAAATCCTTGAGTGCATCCAGTGCCATGCCTGTAAGTACGTTCTGCTTTAATTGATCAGTCCCGGCTGCGGGGTTATAGCTGATCGTTCCATCGTTAGTAGCGTTTATAAAAGAACCATTTTCAATGAACAGACCTTGCTCATTTAGCTCTACCGGAATAACACCATTAACTCTTCCGCTTGCTGCGATACCATCCAGTTGCTGAGTCTCGATAATTTTAGCCAGGTCAATACCCGTAGCTTCAATTTCAAGATTATTTTTAGCTTTGTTAAGGTCATAGATTAACTCATTTCCTGAGAAATTTCCGCCAAATATGTCACCGCGCAGATCGTGTACAAGTATCCGCGGCAAAGGACCAGTTTTTGTCGTACCAACGGCCAGGTGAGTGCTGATATTGCTGATAGTAACGCCACTATCTATATGACTGAGATTAATCTCACTAATGCGGGCTGACTGTAATTTCGGCAGAATGTCTAGTTCGTGTCTAAAGCTAAGACCAGAAAATAAAACTTCGCCAATATTACCTCCGGCATCATCAAGTTCTATTTTTACCTTTAAGTTGAAATTACTTTTTTTCGGCTCATTTTGTTTAGCGGCATTTTGTTTAAATCTATCTTTATCTGAGCCATGAGAATCTGACCAACGAGCATCAGCAGTCAATCTTATGGTGCCACTCAACAGGTCGAACGAGTAAGGCCACGGCGCGAAAAGTTGACTTAGTTTTTTATCCTCTGCATTGAGGTCTAGAGGCTTTATTGGTTTAATGGAAAACTTACCTCGATTTTCATCCAGATTTTGGTCGAGCGAAAATGAAAACTTAGCAGGCACCGTTGCTGGTGAAAAAGTACCACTAAGGTCAAGTTTTTCTGCATTGGCAGCGATACGAACTGCCACATCTTTTATTGATATTGACTGTAAATCATATCTAGCAGCAACAAGTTTTGAACTAAGGCCGCCTTCATACGACCAACCACCGGTAGTAGTCGTAAGGTTACCGATCATGTATATACGACTGTCTTTCAATGAGAGATCAGCATACTTAAAGCTAGACGCTTTAATATATGAACCATTGAGTAATTGTATCTGTTGCCCAGAATCATTGATTACGTTGTCAGTGGACGCGATTTTGAGTTTTAATTTGATAGCGGCATTATCTGCAACGTATGTGCCAAATATTAATCTATCAACTTTAGCGCTAAGCGTGGAAACGATTTGCCGATCGGATGAAAAATCGAACGCCAATTGTCCTTCAATGCGACCTATTACGTTCAAGCTTTCAACATCTACAAAAGGCTGTAGCCAGGCATGTAACCTTTTAGGAATAACGTTGTAACTACCGGTTAATGCTGCATCACGAAAATCAAGTTCAATATTTGCTGCCATGCCACTGGCTATAACGTCGAAAGTTTCATCTCGCCTTTCTACAAGCCTTAATTCTGCGCTCAGAGAATCTTCAGTCAGACGGCTCATCAACTGGGGCAGACGCATAGACTGAGCAGTTGCTAATGAGCCCAGCATAGTAAACTCTGTCGATAGCGACTGATTAATATTCTGGCTTTTCAAATGAAAAATTTTGTCATGTAACACACCAAAAGGCTCTCCATTCAGCGTGATATGTTTAACCAGTAAAGTGTTAAACACGATGTAATCACGTAGCGCAACTCGTAGTTGATCAATTATTTGTAAAGGCTGGTATGTCTGTTGTGTATTTATTTTCTCATGGTGAGAGACGTTCCGAGTCTTAGTCGATTTATCTATATCATCGACAGATATTTTCGTAACAGACATGTTCGGTACATGTTCATTATCTGTATTTATATCAATGACAAGTTTCTCTATAACAAGTTCATCTATCCGACCTTTCGAAAGTTTGACCGGCGTGTAGTTAATACTGATATCGAACACCTCTATAGAAAGCAGTCCAGTTTCTATCAATAGCGAAAATGTAAGATGGGATATTTTACTTTGATCAGTATCCAGCTGATCGATAGCTATTGAAACGTTAGTCAGACCGGCATTAGACATCACCGTTGGCACAACCCGTTCAACCAGTTGTGCACGCATCAACCAGGTCGCCAATAACAAAATAAAAACTAAATACTGGAAGTACGAGATACCAGCGTTTAAAGATAGGCATAACAGGTTTCCATTACTTAGTGACGTATATTTTAACTCACTGCTGCTCTGTCCAGGTATTGGAGAAGGCATACTGTTTCTGACAAGCCAGGATTCAAGTAAAAAATTCGTTCTTATTGAATCAGTAATAATTTAACTTAATAAGATGCCTCTGCCTGATCAGCTAAAATCAAATGAATTTTTTCGCCATTGAATTCGATGATATCTCCGGCTACGATCTTTTTACGTCTGCGTGTTTCAATTTCACCGTTTACCAGCACATCACCCGAATCAATAGCTAATTTTGACACACCACCGCTAGGTACCATGCCTTCAAATTTTAAAATCTTATAAAGCTCGACCGGCTCTTTATCCAGTACTACGTCTCTCATATCATTCGACCATCTCTTTTTCTTCTTCCTGTTGCAGTTTCCATAAATGGGCATATAGACCGGATTGTTCTAGTAACTGTTGATGTGTCCCCTGCTCGACCACTTTGCCTCTATCCAGAACTATTATGTTGTCCGCATCGATTACCGTGGAAAGACGGTGTGCGATAACAAGTGTGGTATGTTCTTCTGCCACTTCTTTTAACGAATCAAGAATCAATTGTTCGGAATGCGAATCCAGCGACGAGGTTGCTTCATCAAATACCAGGATACGCGGATTCTTCAGGATCACGCGCGCTATGGCTACACGTTGTTTTTCTCCGCCAGACAGTTTTAATCCACGTTCACCGACAATGGTCTGATAGCCTTCGGGCAGACTGCTGATAAAATCATGGATATTGGCATGTTTTGCTGCCTGCTGAATCTCTTCATCTGACGCATCCAGCCTGGCATAACGTATATTGTGTTTGATCGTATCATTAAATAACACTGTATCCTGCGGCACGATACCAATATTATCGCGCAGGCTTGCCTGTGTTACCGTATTTAGTTTTTGACCGTCGATACTAATGGTTCCAGAATCGACATCATAAAAACGAAACAACAGACGTGCCAGTGTTGATTTACCAGCACCTGAAGGCCCAACCACTGCAACCTTATGACCTTGAGGAATTGTAAAACTTACCTTATCCAGTATTTTTCTGTCTTTGTTATAATCGAAGCTGACATTTTCAAATCGTATAACTGCCTCAGTGACTCTAAGTGGTCTAGCTCCATCTGCATCTTTTACATCTACACCAGTATCGAGTAGCTTAAGCATCATATCCATATCAGCCAGCGAATATTTTAATGCCCGGTAGATAATGCCCAGGAAATTGAGCGGGATAAATAATTGCAGCATCATGGTGTTGACCA
>CAWBXM010000152.1:0-8277 GCA_963792545.1 uncultured Gammaproteobacteria bacterium
GGCGGCTTATCAGCGTCTGGATGATCCGTGGAATGCGCTGCGTACCTATCGTTTTGCTGTCGGAAAATACCCGGATAATGCAAAGCTGCAATACCAACTTGGTAAAACTTATGTCTACCTTGGCAAGCCGGAGTTTGCGGCCGAGGCTTTTAAGGCGGCAATCGCGGCAGCGCCCGACGATGCGGCGTCCCATTACCAGCTGGGAATGCTGTATTACCTGAACCGTTATTATACCCCGGCGTTGCTGTCATTTTCGATAGCACTGCTGCTGGAACCAGATGACGCCAGTGCGTCGTCAGTACGGCAGGCAATCGTAAATCTGCTCGACAGTGAGCTGGAAAACAAAAATACAGACGAGGGCGACTTTCAGACGGTGGGTGCGGCTTTGATCAGGCAGAGAATTTTGCTATCAAACAGGACGAAACAGCTATCTGCCTTCGAAACAGTAAAAGCACAGTATCTCACTCTTTATACTCAGCTCGACACGGCGAACATCAAAGATCAGAAGATGAACCAGGTCATGCATAGCTATGTCACTTTTTACAATAAACTGCATCAGCAGGGGCTGGATGAAACCTCGGTGTATTATATTTTTCAGAATAATCAGGATGGATTCATCAGCGACTGGCTGGAAAAAAATTCCACAAAAGTGAGACTGCTTGAGCAGCTGGTGAAAAACAGCTGGTAATGGCGGTTGCAATACAACTAAAAACGGCAGTCATAAAGACTGCCGTTATCGTGAGTATGAATTAGAGCCAGGTTTTCGTCTAGTTAAGAGACCTGTGAACCATGCTTTGCATCGAAGTCACATGCGACGATAGCGTAAGGTTATTGAGCAGGTGCGGCAGGAGCAGCAGGAGCACTATCGGCAGGCATGGCTGAGCCTTCCATTGCCCCTACAGCCTTTAGTAAAGGTTCGCACTCAGCTAGTTTCTCTGCAACTCCATCGGCGTCTTTAACGCATTCCTTGTACTCTTGTAATGTTTCTGTCTTTTCTTCTGTGTATGCCGCCTGTGCTTCGTCTTTTTTGTCTTCGGCTGAGGCGCAAGCTGCCAGATTCAATGCAGCGATAGTAGTAAGTAGTACAAGGTGAGCTTTCATTTTTCAATCCTGTTTAATTTAAGGTTATTTAGTGTTTTCTGCAGATGTAGCTGGTGAATTATCTAGCATCTTCCACATTAAAATTTTTTTCGTGCGGCAATTATGAACGATAACAGGCATTAATGACAATAGCTGTTTATGGATTAGTTAAAGAATTATGGGTCATAATTTATCAAGGTATTGCGGGGTGATTCATAAAGTGAATGAAGGTGTAAAGGACATTGATAGAAGTCGAGAAAAGGGTTTGTATTTCCAGGCGGGTGATTTTCAGGAATGTTTTGACTCAGGATTAAAGTCATAAAATAATGCATCCGCAGCCGAATATTCCGCTCAGAGACGAGACATTAGCCCTTTTAGGCAGTTATTTAGATGTTTATCTTGACGTCAGTCAAAATATTTCGTTAACGTAGTAGAACAATTTTTCTATGAGTAGTATTATTCGTTTCAGCGAGGACTCTGATACAGCTTGGGGGTCAGCAGAACGAAAATAACTAGATACTGCCTCATGGTTGTATTACTTGAAAGGTTTTCTATTTTGAAGTAAACAAACAGGTCAGTTTTATCAAATAAATTATTAAATAAAATGGGGTTTCATCATGAGAAGTAAAAATAAGAAAATTCTTACTGGACTGCTAGGTCTAGTATCAGCAAGTACATTGGTCATAGGGGTTGCTCAGGCCGACAATCGAGGTGGCACGGCTCCAGGATATGTATTGGATTCAACCGGTGATATCGTGCGTGATCGTTCTGATTGTACGCGCAGCAGTGACTGGACAGAAGCAGATAAAACCATCGTTGGTTGTGATGGTGTAGTACTTGATGCTCCTGTCGAAGTGGTTATCGGTCAGGGCACTGGCATATTTGCAGACGTCAATATTCCTGCTGCATCGATGTTCGCTTTTGATAAATCGGATCTTAGTGCCAAGGGTAAGGCCTCAATTGATGAATATAGAGCAACTCTCGGTCCTGAATTCACCAATGCTTATTTAGTAGTTGTTGCCGGTCATACTGATAGTTCAGGTGATCCCACATATAACATGGGCTTATCGCTCAGACGTGCCCAGAGTGTGGCTGACTACCTTGTTGAGACCGGTGTTCCAGCCGAGAAAATACGTGTTATCGGACGTGGCGCTAACGAACCGCTGGTTTCAAACGCAACACTTGATGGTCGTATGCAGAATCGTCGTGTAGATATTCTGGCTGTTGCTGAAGTTCGTGCCCTTGATAGCATGATGTTTCCAAGCGTTGCATTATTTGAACGCAGAAGTGGTAGTTTAACTGAGCAGGGTAAGGCAGTGATTGAAAAGCATCGTGTAGAAGCTAAAGATATTCTTAGTCGTGCTTCATTTGTTGAAATTGTCGGACATACCGATGATGTAGATACTGACGATTATAATATGAAGCTCTCAATACAACGTGCTAACTCTGTACGCGACTACCTGGTCAGCAAAGGTCTTGATGCCAGCAAAGTAGTAACCACAGGAAAAGGTGAGTCTATGCCTATCGCTAGCAATAAGACTGAGGAAGGACGTGCGCAGAACCGTCGCGTTGAAGTCCTGATTTTAGGTCGCATCAAAGAATAGTCTATCTCAACAATAGTCTGAAGAAACCTCCTGCCTGATAAGCGGGAGGTTTTTTTATGTGTCACATAATTTTTCAAGCTTGAGCATATGGCTATGAGCGGACTTTAAGTAAGAATTTTTTTCCGCGAATGAACGCAAATACAAAAAATATTTGTTAGCGACTGTCATTCAGGCTATAGGGCTGTGGAGCGAAAGGGTTTTATATTTGGTGCAGGGTTAACTGTTTGGTAAAATCTTTCACTACCGTTCATGGATATGATTGTTCAATAACTAAAATTTTAATTTGCATTCATTTGCGGAAGATAATTTAAAGTTTTTGACCGTACGAAAAAGGCTGGTTTTTGCAAGCAGAGCTAAATTCACCAGGGTTCGTTTTAGAATCGGTTGTGAACGTAAAACACAGTTAAAATCTAACAACCTCCGCCGTAACTTCGCCAGTTAATCAATAAGCTGACATCAGGCGAGGCATTTACATTTATATCTTCAGTCATTGCGATGTCTAGCTGGTTGCACTGGTTGATTTTTATCGAACCACCAAACGTCAGAAAATAAGTGTCACCCAAAATCTGTAACTGACTGTCTTCGTAATAACTGGTATGACCCTGCAGTTGTAGTTTCAGATTAATGTTGTCGCTGACTAACCAGCCAAGCATGAGATGTCCGTAGAAAACGCTGCTGGATAACGGGATGTCTTTGTATGTATCTGCACCCAGAAATACGGCTCCAGCGTTAAGGTTGATCAACCATGATCTATTTAGTTGCTGATTTAGTGCGAGCCAGGCAGAAATGTCGGTGGCGCCATTACTGGTCAGTTTGTCTTCATTGCCGGTGGGTAACTTAACGCCGCCCCATAAACTAATGCTGGTGTGTTTATCTTTAAGCAGCGAGCGTGCTACCGCCAGTTGGATGTCACCAAGTGTGGTACTGCCTTCACTCAGGTCGATTAATGATTGAGACTGGTAACCATAGCTGACATCATATTGATTATTTTCAACAGAAGACCGTTGTCCATCAGGCAGTCCCCAGAAGTCGTGCCAGTCGCTGATAGCCGCATCAAAAGTGCCACCGCTTTGATGAACCAGTGGTACATCAATTTTCAAGTTCCAGTGTTCATTCAGTCCGTACTGATAGGAGAAGTTAAATCGGTAAGCTTCGTAGTCGAGATAAATATTTTCGTTTGTTTTAGATTCGATATTTACAGTGTTGGTGATGGTTAATCCGCTCGACCAAAGACTTTGGTGTTTTGTGATCAAGTGAGCATTGGTTGGTAAGGCCTGACCATGAATCAGGTTGAACAGGCTCTGGTCACGGATTTCGAACGGGTTATAGTCAACAGGACGAAGCTCACTGTCGGCAATCGCTGGTGCACCATGAAAAACAATCAGGTATAACCATACCGCCGTCCTGGCTCTTTGCGGAATACCGTTCATCCATGAACATAACCGCATCGCCGTTCTGGCTCCTTGCGGAATACTGTTCATCCATGAATATAAAAAAACGCCAATAACCGCAAGGCCATTGGCGTTTTTTATTTGCCTGAAAGAAATGAGCTAAATCTTATTTCAGGCCTGCATAGAAAGCTGCAAGGTTAGCCATGTCAGCATCGCTAAGCGGAGCTGACATGGCGTTCATTGTAGGGTCTTTGCGGCTGCCATCTTTGAATGCTTTTAACTGTTTAACAATATAAGCTTCTTTTTGACCAGCAAGATTAGGGTATGTAGGTACTGCGCTGATACCTTGAGCACCGTGACAACCTCCGCATGAAGCAGCTTTGGCTTTACCGGCAGCGGCGTCACCCGCAAAAGCAACGTTTGCGCTGGCAGCAGTGATTGTTAATACAGATATAACAGCTAAGATTTGACGTTTCATAGTTGGCTCCTAAGTTTGTTTTGGGTATTAATATTAAGATGGAAATTTTTCGAAAAAATTCAGTTTAATATTAATAGCAATAAAGTATTTTAAAAACAATCACTTAAAAAAATAAATGGATGGCTTTTTTTGCTAGCGGCAGATATTACCTTAAAATTAGCTAATGTTCTATAGTAGTTATGTAGTAGTTATATAGCAGTTTATAGTTCTAGTAAATAAGCCAAAAATGGGTTATGTAGCAAGATTTATAGATATCGACCGGCACTGGCCACAGCGATAACCAGTACACCGATAAGCGTGTTAAGACCAACCAGTTTACGTATTATATTGAGCTGTGCACCTGCCAGTGGGTAGTCCTGGACGATGACTGCATGTCTTAGACGACGGTATGGCGCAAAAAATACATGGAGGTAGATAAAAACCATCAATAGTCCTCCGCCGTGCATGATGTGGATATAGGCTCCCGACCCTGCGAAACCGCCGAAGTAATTAAATAGCATCCAGTAGCCCGTAATTAGCAGTAACGTGATGCTTAACCATACCCAGACAAAAAATCGGCGGAAAACCTGCACCCAAAGTTCAAGTCGTAGTGGTGGTTCCAGTACCTGAGCGGCGGCGGGGCGCAGTGCGTTATAGGCAAAAAACATACCGCCTACCCAGATTACTGCAGAAAGCACGTGGAATACGATACTGAAAAACATGGTTTAACCTTTGAATTTTGAAATTACTGTGCATCATAATCGTGAAGCATGGGTGCTGTAAAGTTCGGTTTCGAATCATTTGTGGAGTCATGCGGGGCAATGATGTAAAATGCGCGCCTTTTCAGACATTAGCCGCGAGAGGTTTTACCATGGCCGATTATAAAATAGCACCATCAATACTTTCTGCAGATTTTGCAATGCTCGGACCTGAGGTGGACAATGTCCTTGCGTCAGGTGCTGATATCGTGCATTTCGATGTAATGGATAACCATTACGTGCCTAATCTAACAATTGGGCCGCTGGTATGTGAAGCACTGCGTAAACACGGTGTAACAGCTGAGATCGATGTGCATCTGATGGTGAAACCCGTTGATCGCATTATTCCTGATTTCGCTAAAGCGGGCGCCAGCTTTATTACTTTCCACCCTGAAGCAAGTGAGCACATCGATCGCAGTTTACAGTTAATCCGTGAATCAGGTTGTAAAGCAGGCCTGGTATTTAATCCGGCAACATCACTGAGTTATCTTGATCATGTGATGGATAAAGTGGACATGATTTTATTGATGTCGGTTAACCCGGGTTTTGGCGGTCAGTCTTTTATTCCCTCAACACTGGATAAATTGCGCGAGGCACGCAAAAGGATCGATGCTTCAGGTTTAGATATTCGTCTGGAAGTTGATGGCGGCGTAAAAGTCGATAATATCTGTGAGATTGCTCAGGCTGGTGCGGATACTTTTGTTGCAGGTTCTGCAATCTTTGGTGCTAAAGGTGCAAATGACGCTAACGATTACAATACAGTCGTTGCGGCAATGCGTGCAGAACTCGCCAAGGCCTAACTCAGTAACAGCATAAGCTCGCGTAACACGCTGTAAATAAAAGCAGTCCGCTCCTACAGGGCTCAAATTACCTGTAGGAGCGGAACTCGTTCCGCGATTCACTAAAAGACGATACCGATCGTCTATTCAAAGAATAAAATCATGATAAAACGCCCCGAAATGGTACTGATCGATGTCGATGGCACACTGGTAGATAGTGTGCCTGACCTGGCATTCTGTGTAGATGAAATGCTGAAACAGCTGAATATGCCAACACGCGGTGAGGCGGCTGTTCGTCACTGGGTAGGTAATGGTGTTGAACGTCTAGTTAAGCGCGGTTTAATCAACGCACTAAACGGTGAGCCAGACGAGGTTTTATACGATAAAGCGCTGCCCATCTTCCGTGAGTTGTACGCAGAAAACACTTCGGTACGCAGTTGTCTGTATGACGGTGTGCTGGAAGCTCTGGAGTTTTTGAAAACCACCGGCGTGAAGATTGGTTGCGTGACTAATAAAGCCAGTGAATTCACCTTGCCGATCTTGAAAGACCTGGGTATCAGCGACTATTTTGAAACGGTGCTTTGCGGTGATATGGTGGAGCGTAAAAAACCCGACCCGCTGCCTTTGATCATGTCCGCGGAAAAACTGGGTGTTTCCCCGCAGGTCTCGATGATGCTGGGTGACTCGATGAGTGACGTGAAAGCCGCGCGTGCTGCTGGTTTTTCCATTATCTGTATGTCTTATGGTTACAACCATGGTGAAGATATCCGTGACTATAATCCGGATGCCGTAGTTGATTCTATGGCTGAAATAAAAAATATTGTTGCCTGGTAGAAGTGAGCGCCGTTTATCTTTGTCCGTTCGACAGATGACGAAAGGCTTTTATATTTAGCTGACATGTTTTAATATCAACGCATGAAATTTAGATCTGGACAAGTTGAGGCGAATAAACACTGGCGATGGTAAAGCGCAACGCTTACCTTAATCGTAATGCCATAGTTAATGGCGGTGTCGTCTTAAGTCTTATGTCTGGAATAAATCATGTCTGCTGAAACATATTCAAAATCTGAATTATCTAAAATCAAACAACTGGGTTTCAACCGTGTTCCGCTGGTACGTGAAGTTCTCGCTGATCTTGATACCCCGCTTAGTACTTATCTAAAACTGGCCGATGCGCCGTATAGTTATCTGTTTGAATCGGTTCAGGGCGGTGAGAAATGGGGGCGTTATTCCATCATCGGGCTGCCCTGTAATAAAGTCATCAAAATTTCCGGTCATGAGATATCGTTACTCGAAAATGATCAGCTGATCGAGCAGATAACTGTCGATGATCCTTTGCAATGGATAAGTGATTATCAAGCGCAGTTCAGGGTTTTCGAAGACGAAAATATGCCACGTTTTACCGGTGGCCTGGTCGGCTATTTTGGTTATGAAACCATCGCATACATCGAGAAGCGATTAGCTAAAAGCAATAAACCTGATCCTTTGCAAACGCCTGATATCCTGTTGATGGTATCTGAAGAAGTGGTGGTGTTTGATAATCTCTCTGGCAAGCTTTTTATTATCGTGCATGTCGATCCTGGTGCAGATGATGCAGTACAAGCTGGTGCAGAGCGGTTGCAACAGATCGTCGATGGACTGCGCAATCAGCTGCCGGAAAAGCCGCCGCACAAATCTCAACATGTAAACGAAGAAGATTTTGTTTCCGGGTTTACCGAGCAGGGTTATAAAGACGCCGTTAACAAAGCCAGGCAGTATATCGTTGACGGCGACATCATGCAGGTAGTGTTATCGCAGCGTCTGACCATCCCGTTTAATGCTGCGCCGCTGGATCTATATCGTGCCCTGCGCAGTTTAAATCCATCGCCCTATATGTATTACCTGGATCTGGGAGATCATCACATCGTTGGTTCATCGCCCGAGATCCTGGTACGTCTGGAAGATGAGCAGGTAACTGTACGACCCATCGCCGGCACTCGACCACGCGGTAAAAATGAAGCACAAGATATTGCGCTGGAAAAAGAGTTACTGGCTGACCCTAAAGAGCTGGCAGAGCATCTGATGCTGATCGACCTGGGTCGGAATGATGCCGGCCGTGTAAGTAAAACCTCTACCGTGAAGCTTACCGATAAGATGGTGGTGGAGCGTTATTCACATGTCATGCATATCGTCTCGAATGTTACCGGTGAACTTAAAGACGGACTCACC
>CAWBXM010000153.1:0-13747 GCA_963792545.1 uncultured Gammaproteobacteria bacterium
CGCCACGTATTGCTAGTACACCACATGGAGGGGCATCTGCTGGCGCCGATGCTGGACGGTAGTGGGCCGCCACTGCCTTTCGTGGCGCTGCTGGTGTCGGGTGGGCACACGTTACTGGTCGAAGTGCGCGAACTGGGAAGTTACCGCATCCTTGGCGAGTCGCTCGACGACGCCGTTGGTGAAGCTTTTGACAAGACCGCCAAATTACTGGATTGCCCTATCCGGGCGGACCGGAACTGGCGGCGCTGGCCGATTCGGTCACCACCTCCGAGTTTCGCTTTCCGCGGCCGATGACCAATCGCCCGGGGCTCGATTTCAGCTTTAGCGGTCTCAAGACGGCGGCGCTGACCCTCGTGCGCAAGCACCAGCCGCTGGATGATGGCCGCGCAGCCATCGCGCCGCGCATTCCAGGCGGCCGTGGTGGATACGCTACGGATCAAGTCGGCGCGCCCTCGAGGCCACTGGCTATCAGAGCCTGGTGATCGCCGGCGGCGTGGGTGCCAATCGATGCTTGCGCGAAGTGTTGCAATCCGAGGTGACCGAAATGGGTGGGCAGGCGGATCTCCCGGCGCTCGAAGATCGCACCGACAACGGCGCAATGATTGCCTACGCCGGAGCGTTGCGCTTGCTGCAAGGCCAGCACGACGAGGGCGCAGTCGACGTGCTGGCCCGTTGGTCGCTGGAATCGCTGCCCACTATTAATAAGATAGCGAACTGATTGTGTGGTGTTGCCCGCTGTTCGGTTGCCCCGCCATGGTGTCGCCGACCTTATATAAAAATACAAAAATCAGGATGATGACAGCGTAGTCACGACTGAAATACTCCGTAAATGGCTGAACGACGGCTTCCTGTAAAGTCTTTGGTTTGCCATGTTCTGCATAAGGTTCTGGTGCTAGCAGGGTGGCGATTAAACTGGCGCTCATGGCGGTTGCCATAATTAAATATACCCAATGGTATGCCATGTAATCGGCTAAAAATAAACCACCGCCGGTGGCCAGTAACATGCCGGTTCGATAACCACCAACATACAGTGAGGCGCCCATGCCCTGTTCGTCATCATCCAATGATTCACGGCGATAGGCATCGATGACAATATCCTGACTGGCCGAAAAAAAACTGAGTAATAAGGCCGCAATGGATGTCATTAATAATAATTGAGAAGGGTCTGAAAAGCCGAGCAGGGCAATAGAAGCGGTTAAACAGGTCTGCCAGATTAATAGCCAGCCACGGCGACGACCTAATAACGATGGTGTATACCTGTCCATCAGTGGTGCCCAGACAAATTTTAGTGTGTATGGTAGACCGACCAGTGCGAACAGCCCAATAGTGCCAAGGTCAACGTCTGATTCCACCATCCAGGCCTGTAATAATGATCCGGTGAGCAATAATGGCAGGCCACCGGCAAAACCCATGACAAATGCAAGCAGCATACGACCGGTAAGCAGGGAGGTGAATACCTGTAGCCAGGTAGTCTTGTGTTGCTCGAGTTTAGGGATGGTATGTTTCAAGTCTTATCTGCTGATTAGCTTAATGTGTAGTCGTAATCAACAATTAACGGTGAGTGATCTGAGAAGCGTTCATCTTTATAGATTTCGGTGGCTTTTACCAGAGGCGCTAACTTTGGTGTGATCACCTGATAATCAATGCGCCATCCAGTGTTATTTGCCCATGCCTGTCCACGATTAGACCACCAGGTATATTGATTGGGTAACTGGTTGACTACGCGGAAAGCGTCGACGAAACCAATCTCGCCGAACAAGGTATCCATCCAGGCACGTTCCTCAGGTAAAAAACCAGAATTTTTCTGATTGCCTTTCCAGTTTTTTATATCGATTTTTTTATGCGCGATGTTCCAGTCACCACAGATAATAAATTCCCGACGTTTACGACGAAGACTCTGCAGGTGACCCATAAAGCGTTCCATAAAATCGAACTTAACATTCTGGCGTTCTTCGCTGGCAGAGCCAGAGTGCATATACAGTGAAATAATGCTGAGTTTATCGTATTGAAACTCGATAAAACGTCCCTCTATATCGATATCGTGCCAGCCAAGACCTTTGATAACTTTTTTTGGTTTGACCTTGCTGTAAATGGCGACACCACTGTAGCCTTTTTTTACGGCATCATGATAGGCGCAAAAATAACCTGCAGGATGAAATTTTTCGTCAGTGAGTTGGTGCTCCTGCGCCTTGGTTTCCTGAATGCATACCACATCTGGGTCAGCTTTTTTCATCCAGTCAAAAAAACCTTTTGATGCGGCTGAGCGAATACCATTGGTGTTTGCAGAAATAATACGCATAAATTTTTTTGTGACCAGGTTCAAGCTAACAGGGCTGCCTATGATACCTTAAAATCACGTATACTTCGCAGGCAGAATACAGGTGAGACATGCAAGAAAATAAAAAAAGATTTATTGAGTTAGCCATAAGATTTCAGGTGCTACGTTTTGGTGAGTTCACCCTGAAATCAGGCCGTATCAGTCCATACTTTTTCAATGCCGGATTGTTTAATAGCGGATACGCATTGGCCGAACTGGGTAGCTGTTATGCGCGCACGATTATTGATAATGATATCGATTACGATGTTTTATTTGGTCCGGCATATAAAGGTATACCACTGGTCGCAGCGATCGCCTATGCCTTGTCAGTAAACCATGGTATCGATAAACCCTATGCTTTTAATCGTAAAGAAGCCAAAGACCATGGCGAAGGTGGTTTGATTGTTGGTGCAGCGCTAAGCGGCAAAGTCTTGATTGTGGATGATGTGATTACTGCGGGTACTGCTATCCGCGAAGCAGTTGATATTATTCAGGCAGAAAATGCCACAACCTCCGCCGTGTTGATCGCACTTGATCGCCAGGAAAAAGGTCAGGGTGAGTTATCGGCAATTCAGGAAGTGCATCGCGACTATGGTATCGATGTGTTCAGCATCATTACCATGGCGGATCTGATCGAATATTTATCTGTGGGTGATTCGTTTGGCCAGCATCTGGATGCGATGAGGGCGTATCGTCAGAAATATGGTATCTGATGTTTTTGTTGCTGTGAATCTAGAGTAGAACCAGGTTGTCCCGATGGATCAGCTCCGCTTCATCGACATACCCCAGGATGCTTTCAAATTTCTCACTGGTCTCGCCTTTGAGCTGCTGGCTTTCCTTGCTGCCATAGTTGATCAGGCCACGCGCAATTTCATTGCCATCATTGCTGATACAGGAAACGACCTCGCCACGCTGGAAGTTGCCTTCAACTTTGTTGACGCCGACGGCTAATAGACTGAAGCCCGACTGCACGATGGCTCTACTGGCACCTGCATCGAGATGCAGTTTGCCGGTGATTTTGAGTTGATTAGCTAGCCATTGCTTGCGCGCAGCTATGGGTTCCTTGCCAGCGGTCAATAATGTGCCGACTGTTTCACCATCGGCAATTTTTCTCAGGATATTTGTTTCTGCGCCAGGGGCGATGATGGTACTGGTTCCTGAGCGTGCTGCGCGCTGTGCAGCGGTTATTTTTGTTCGCATGCCGCCCTGACCCAGGGCGCCGCCATCGCCAGCCATGGTCAGTAATGCATTATTATTTGCGTATGACTCGGTGATCAGTTCGGCATCATCATTATGCCGAGGATCTTTGTTAAATAATCCTTGTTGATCGGTGAGTAAGATTAAGGTGTCGGCTTCTACCAGGTTGCAGACCAGTGCGCCCAGAGTATCATTATCGCCAAAGCGAATTTCAGCGGTGGCGACTGTATCGTTCTCGTTGATAATTGGAATAGCGCCCAGTTTTAGCAGGGTTTTGAGTGTGCTGCGGGCATTGAGATAACGTTTGCGGTCACTTAAGTCTTCGTGCGTTAGCAAGATCTGTGCAGTGCGGATGTTATGTTTGCTAAAGCAGCTTTCAAAGTTTTGAATGAGGCCCATCTGACCGAGCGCGGCAGCAGCCTGTAGTTCATGCAGGGAATGAGGTCGCTTTGTCCAGCCGATGCGAGCCATGCCTTCGGCAACTGCGCCGGAGGAGACGAGCAAGATCTCTTTGCCGGCGCTACGAAGATGAGCTATTTGCTCCGCCCACGACTGAATGGCGTCGGTGTTGAGGCCGCGACCGTCATTAGTAATTAACGCGCTACCGATTTTGATTACCCAGCGCTTTGAGCTAGCGATGTCCTCGCGTGTTGTGGTTTTACTTGCTGTCATTTGGCTTGTGTTATTCGGTCTGTTCTTCGTCCTGAACTACGGGTTTCTTATATGTCTGATCGTTCTCCTGCTCCTCGTCGCGTTCTAGTTCACGGTCAGCTTCGAGTTGTTGCATTATGTCGAATGCAAGCTTGTCCGTTCCAACTTTGCTCAGAGCAGATATTGTATATACCGGGCCTTGCCAGTCCAGCCGCTTAATAATATCTTTGCGTTTTTCTTCTACTTCGTCATCATCAAGCAAATCTGTTTTGTTAAGCACTAACCAGCGTGGTTTTTGCACCAGCTCGTGACTGAAACTATCCAGTTCGTTGATGATGATTTTAGCTTGCTCCACAGGATCGCTACCATCAAAAGGTGCTACATCGATGATGTGCAGTAACAGATGCGTGCGCGATAAATGTTTGAGAAACTGTATGCCCAGGCCTGCGCCTTCAGAAGCGCCTTCGATAATGCCGGGGATGTCCGCGATCACAAAGCTCTGGTTCATGCCGACACGAACCACACCTAAATTTGGAAATAGTGTGGTAAACGGATAATCTGCCACTTTAGGGCGAGCGGCTGATACTGAGCGGATAAAGGTGGATTTGCCTGCATTAGGTAAACCTAACAGGCCGACATCGGCCAGTACTTTTAATTCCAGGCGTAGATTGCGGCGCTCTCCCTCAGTTCCGGGTGTGCATTTTCTGGGCGCCTGGTTGATAGAGCTCTTGTATCGTGCATTACCGAGGCCATGAAACCCGCCCTGCGCGACCTTTATTTTTTGATCGTGTTGAGTTATGTCGCCGATGAGTTCATCGATGTCATCATCATAAATCTGTGTGCCGATAGGGACAGGGATATAAAGGTCGTCGCCGCCTTTACCTGTCAATTTTTGACCACCACCGCGTAAACCTGATTCTGCTGTGTAGGTGCGCACATGCCGAAAGTCGGCGAGTGTATTGATGTCATGGTCGCCGACCAGGTACACGCTGCCGCCGTTACCACCGTCACCACCGTCTGGGCCGCCGAACTGAATGTATTTTTCACGACGAAAGCTGACCACGCCGGTTCCGCCATCTCCAGCTATGACATGTATGGTTGCTTCGTCGACAAAACGCATGGTTGTACTCTAATAAGGAATCGTTGATAAATTTATGGGTGGTAGTTTAGCTTAAAAATCATATGCTTAATTGATCATGGGCGATTTTAGGCTGTTTTCCAACTTCTCTGCAGGTAATAAAAAAGCCCCGCATGGGGCTTTTTTTCTTAACCGCTTTGGTGTTTCCAGTTGATTAGCTTGCGGTAGTCGCACCAGCAGCTACTACACTAATCGTTTTGCGGTTAAGTGGCCCGCGAACTTCAAAAATCACATTGCCGTCGGCTTTAGCGAACAGGGTGTGATCTCTTCCCATACCGACATTGTTGCCTGCATGGAATTTAGTGCCGCGTTGACGTACCAGGATGTTGCCAGCAACAACTACCTGGCCGCCAAATTTTTTAACGCCTAGTCGTTTCGATTGCGACTCGCGTCCGTTTTTGGTACTACCGGCTGCTTTCTTATGTGCCATTGTTCAAAGTCCTCAGTTTAATGCCTAAGCAGAGATGCCGGTCACTTCGATCTCAGTGTAATACTGACGATGCCCCGTTCTCTTTTGATGATGTTTACGACGTCTGAACTTCATGATTTCCACCTTTTTGGCGCGACCATGAGCTTTTACCGTTGCAGTGACTTTACCGCCATCCACAAAAGGGGTGCCGATGTTGATGTTGTCACCGTCAGCGATCATCAGTACTTTGTCTAAATCGACAGTAGCACCTTCTTCAGCGTCCAGTTTTTCAACGCGACACACGTCGCCTTGAGCTAATTTATATTGTTTGCCACCAGTACTGATTACAGCGTACATGGGTGTTCTCCAAAGATTCGTCACAGAAAGGGCGCAGATTATACGTGTTCGTGAATGTTCTGACAAGCCAAAAAAGCTAAAAGTATAAATAATAATGGCGGGGTGGTGAGATTTTTTGTTGATATTTTTTAGTATGCTTATTTTCACTGCAGTATACTGTCGAGCTTGACCTGCGGGCGCTGACTACATAGGATTCTCATCTTTGATTAAGTGATCAGCCAGGCGAACTGGCCGAGTGGATATGTTTTGTTAGAAATAGAATCTATGCAATCAGCGCGGCAAGCTGGTCAGCAACTAAATTTTGATGATGTCATCGCGCCATGTCGGTCAGATATGCTGGCGGTGGATCAGGTTATTCATCAGCGCCTGAGTTCGGAGGTGGCGCTGGTTAATCAGCTAAGCCATTATATTGTTAATTCCGGCGGCAAACGGTTACGCCCGTTACTGGTATTGTTGTCAGCAAAATCATTTGCTTATCAGGGTGATAAACACCATCTGCTGGCGGCGATTATTGAATTTATTCACACTGCGACTTTACTGCATGATGATGTGGTTGATGAATCCGATCTGCGCCGGGGTAATGAAACAGCTAATGCTCTATTTGGGAATGCTGCCAGCGTTCTGGTGGGTGACTTTTTATATTCGCGCGCGTTTGAAATGATGGTCGAAGTGGGCGATATGCGGGTGATGCAGATCATGGCAACCACTACCAATGTGATCGCCGAAGGTGAAGTTATGCAGCTGATGAATGTGCATGACGCTGAAATCAGCGAAGCAGAATATCTGACAGTTATCTACTGTAAAACTGCCAGGTTATTTGAAGCAGCAACCCAGCTAGGCGCTATCTTGTGTCAGCGCGATGAAAAGGAAGTGCAGGCGATGGCGGCTTATGGGCGTTATCTGGGCACCGCTTTCCAGTTGATCGATGATGTTTTGGATTACAGTTCAAGCAGTGAGCAAATGGGTAAAAACGTGGGTGACGATCTAGCTGAAGGCAAGCCCACATTGCCATTGATCTATGCCATGCAACAAGGTTCAGCTGAACAGGCGTGTCTGGTGAAAACGGCTATCGAAAAAGGTGGTTATGACATGATCGACGAGGTGCAGGCCGTTATTAAGCAAACAGGTGCGCTGGAATACACTGAGAAAATGGCGCAGCAGCAAGCTGAATTGGCTATTGCAGAACTGGCACATCTGCCCGATTCCGAGAGCCGGCTTATGCTTGAAAATATTGCACGGTTATCGGTTTATCGAAGTCATTAACTGTTTTATTGTGAATATTTACGGCTGAAAGCCTGTTTTGTAGCTAATATTGGCTCCTTAAGGTTGGTTATTTAGGGCTTAAACTTGGTACAATACGCTGCTCTACTCACCCTAGTAATCGCAGTGGTTGTCAGCGAAACGGTCATTGCGGCCATTTAAACAGGTTTCAGTGTGACAAAAGGTACGCTTTACATAATTTCGGCCGCATCCGGCGCAGGTAAGACATCACTGGTAAATGCAGTGTTAGAGCAAGTCGACGATCTGGTCGTATCTGTGTCGCATACTACGAGAGTCCCGCGAGAAGGCGAGGTCGATGGCAAAAACTACCATTTTGTAGATAAGGACAAGTTCGAAGCCATGGTAGAGGCGGGTGAGTTTTTTGAGTCTGCCACAGTATTTGGTAATATGTATGGTACTTCAGGTCAGCATATTCAGCAGCAGCTACTCGATGGCAAAGACGTCATCCTGGAGATTGACTGGCAGGGCGCGCAGCAGATCAGACAGTTAATGGCTGATTGTCGGTCGATATTTATCGTGCCGCCATCGACGCAGGCATTACGTGAAAGATTGCAGACACGTGGTCAGGATGATGATGGCATCATCGAGCAGCGTATGCGTGAAGCTGTAAGTGAAATGTCACATTATGTCGAGTTTGACTACCTGATTATTAATGATGATTTTGATGAAGCGAAAGCTAATCTTGCTGCCATCATAATCGGTAATCGCATGTTGCATGTACGTCAGCAACAAAAACACCAGAGCCTGCTGGCAGAACTATTAGCAACTGTTGAATGATTCGGGCTGAATGATTCTGACGTAGCTATTGATTGCTGGAGATTTTAGCAGCGGATCAGCGGCTTTATATTTTAATAGCTTTATAACTTTAAAGTTTAACTAGAGAATTTGGAGAATAATTTTATGGCACGTCTAACTGTAGAAGATTGCCTGGACAACGTAGTAAATCGATTTGAACTCGTGCTGATTGCATCGCAACGTGCACGGCAACTGGCGATGGGAGCAGAGGCTTTGGTGCCAGAAGATAATGACAAGTCAACGGTTATCGCGTTACGCGAGATCGCAGAGAATCTGATTAATAAAGAGATACTCGAAGCAGCAGAAGAAACATCGATGGACGATGTTGAAGCGATGATAGAAGGCGATTTATCTGTTGAACTCGAGAATAGTTTTAAGATGGATTTGAACGCTGAGCCAAAAACTGGCCCGGCAGGTAGTTAGACAGAAAGCATGATCTTCTATTTAAAGGGTTAGTTGTGTTTTGGGTCGTGCATCGGTACGGCCTGTGATGACCCTGCTGATTACCGTTATTTCTCATGGGCATATCGGGCACATATTTTGTGTGCTTGATATGCCCATTGTTTTTGGTTTAACTAAGCCCTGGGTTTTTGAGTTAGGCTAATGAAAGAAGTTACCACACAAACTGAATCTGGATCGGTAGCTGAAGAACGCTTCCTGATTTCTGATCTTTGCGATTTGATCTCGCAATACATGGATCAGGAGCAGGTCAAAGAAGTTTATCGCGCCTATCTTTTTGGCGCACAGGCGCATGAAGGTCAGCTGCGAGTTTCTGGTGAGCCTTACATCTACCATCCGATAGCCGTGGCGCGAATTCTTGCGCAGATGCATATGGATGTTAAAAGCATCATTGCCTCGATCCTGCACGATGTTTTAGAAGATACCCCTGCAACAAGAAAATTGATCGAACGTGAGTTTGGTCAGGATGTCGCCGAGCTCGTCGATGGCGTCAGCAAGTTAACGCACATCAAATTTAAAAATAAAATAGAGCAACAGGCAGAAAATATCCAGAAGGTATTACTGGCGATGGCGAGAGATATTCGCGTCATCATGATCAAGCTGGCTGACCGCCTGCACAATATGCGAACTCTGGGTTCGCTCAGACCGGATAAACGTCGCCGTATTGCTCAGGAAACCTTAGATATATATATCCCAATTGCCAATCGACTGGGTATCTATACCATTCGTCATGAACTGGAAGATCTGGTTTTTAAGGCAGTACATCCTGTGCGCTATCGTGTGCTTGCGCATGCAGTCGAGAAGTCTGGCGGTCATCGCAAAGAGCTGATCGATAAAATCAATCAGGCGTTGAGTTCCAGGCTGGTCGAGATGTCGATCGAAGCGCAGATCACCTCGCGCAAAAAACACCTGTTTAGCGTATATAACAAGATGCGTGATAAGCATCTACCGTTCAGCAAAGTTTTAGATGTTTATGCGTTGCGGGTTCTGGTTGACTCGGTTGATGACTGCTATCGCGTGCTGGGCATCGTGCATAATTTATTTAAGCCAATTCCCGGACGCTTTAAAGATTATATCGCTATCCCAAAAAGTAACGGTTATCAATCATTGCATACTGCGTTATATGGTCCGCACGGTATTCCGATGGAAGTGCAGGTGCGCACGCAGGAGATGGACAAGTTTGCGGAGAGCGGCATTGCCGCGCATTGGCTATATAAATCACCAGACGAAAAAGGTGAGATTACCGCGCATGCCAGAAGTCGTGACTGGTTGACAGGCATTTTAGAGATGCAACAGTCAGCAGGTGATTCACTGGAATTTCTGGAAAATGTCAAAGTTGATCTATTTCATGATGAGGTCTACGTATACACCCCGGAAGGTGACATCATGAAGATGCCGCGAAATGCGACGCCAGTTGATTTTGCTTATGCGGTACATACCGATATTGGAAATCACTGTGTGGCGGCAAAACTGGATCATAGTTTCGCGCCGCTAAATACACCACTGTACAGTGGGCAGACAGTCGAGATTGTGACCTCACCAGACTCGCGACCTAATGCGGCGTGGTTGACTTACGTGGTGACCGCAAAAGCAAGAAGTAATATCCGTAACTATCTTAAAAACATGCAGTCTGATGAGGCGATGTCACAAGGCCGGCGTTTATTAGAGCGCTGTCTGAAACCGCTGGGCGTGCGTCTGGATGATGTAAAAAAGAAAGATCTAGCTGTGGTGTTAAAAGAATATGGGTTTGCTGATATCGGTGAGTTACTGGAGGATGTTGGCTTAGGTAATCGTCCGCCGAGCCTGGTAGTCAGGCGGTTAGTTCCAGAGCGGATTTCTGATGGCGAGTCAGAAGAAACTAAAGAAATGAAATCGCAGTCGGCACTTGCTATCAGTGGTACAGAAGGTATGGTGGTGTCTTACGGGCGTTGCTGTAACCCTATCCCTGGCGATCAGATAGTGGCAAAACTGAGTAAAGGGCGAGGTATTGTCGTACATCGAGAAGGCTGTAAAAATCTCGAAGCCGGAAGCAAGCGTAAACAGTCAGAGAATTATATCGACGTGCAATGGGCAGAAGATGCCAGTGGTGATTTTAGTTGTGAGATCAAACTGGAGATAGAGAATAAATCTGGCCTGCTAGCGCGAACGGCTACTGTTATTTCAGATTGTGGCGCAGACATCGAAAATGTTTACATGGAAGATCGTGATGGTTTTTCAATGAATTTGCTGTATCAGTTGAAAGTTACCGACCGTAAACATCTGGCTATGATAATGCGTCGTCTACGTAAAATAACAAGTGTAATGCGCATCTCTCGATTATGATGTTTCTGTGAGAGTTGGCAGTAGATTAAAAATTAATTAGAGTTTTCCTTGTAAGAATTTGTATATTGAGTAAAGAGATTAAAATGAGCAAAGAAATAATTTCGACAGATAAAGCGCCGCAGGCAATTGGCACTTACTCGCAGGCGGTAAAGGTTCAGGGTGCAGGAGCAACCGTTTATTTATCCGGTCAGATTCCATTGGTTCCAGAAACTATGGAGATGATCGAGGGTGATATTAAACAACAGATCCATCAGGTTTTTCAAAATTTACAGGCAGTGGCTAATGCTGCCGGTGGTGATCTGTCTAACGTGGTGAAGCTGAATGTTTTTCTTACCGACCTGTATAATTTTCCGCAGGTAAATGAAGTAATGGCTGAATATTTTCAACAGCCATATCCTGCGCGGGCAGCCGTTGGTGTGGCGTCATTGCCTAAAGATGCGGCAGTAGAGATGGATGCTATCTTACAGTTATAAAACTATATTCCGATCGAGGTTTGACCTGGTGAACAGTTATTGGCGATGGAACGTTAATAGTGTGATTATTTGTTGTAAAAATCATGGAAGATGAGCGTATGGGCAGTGAAGCCACCGAAAATGAAAATATAGAGAGTAAAAAAATAGAAAGTTTTGAGTACCAGTCAGTGCAGGTACTTAAAGGTGTTGGCCCGTCAGTGGCAGAAAAATTAACACGCCTGGAAATATACAATATGCAGGATGTATTGTTCCACCTGCCGCTACGTTATGAAGATCGCACCAGAATATCCCCGCTAGGTTCGCTGCAACCCGGTCAACATGCTTTAATCGAAGGCGTAATAGATCATAGTGAAGTTAAGTTTGGTGGCAGTGGTCGCAGAAGTTTTCTGTGTCACCTGTCAGATAATACCGGCGCTGTGGTGCTGCGGTTTTTTTACTTTAATAAAGCGCAGCAAAATAATCTGAGTAGTGGCGCCAGGTTGCGTTGTTTTGGCGAGGTCAGACGTGGCACCAGGAGTGGCTCCGGGAATACTTTAGGAAGATTAGAAATGATTCACCCGGAATACCAGCGGGTTCAGCAGCAGGCAGCACCGATAGAACAATCATTAACGCCTATCTATCCTAAAACGGAAGGCGTGCATCAAACGCTGCTTAAAAAAATATCCGACCAGGTTTTGCAGGAGATAGACCAGGGCCGGCTAACCGACTGGCTACCGGCAGCAGTCATCAAAAAATATCAGTTTCCAGATCTGGTCAATGCCTTAAGTGATGTGCACCGGCCACCAAAAAATGAAAATATATTTGCTCTGAATCAGTGCAACAGTAAAGCACAGCAACGTTTGTTGTTTGAAGAGTTGCTGGCGCATCAGCTAAGCCTGTTACAGGTGCGAGCAGAGATTAAAAACACAAAATCAATTAAGTTGATCATGACTCAGTCAGATTATGCAATTTTTAACGCCAGATTAAATTTTGAATTAACCCGTGCGCAACAGAAAGTGATTGCTGAAATCTATGCGGATATCAATAAGGCGCAACCCATGTTACGCCTGGTGCAGGGTGATGTCGGTTCAGGGAAAACCGTTGTTGCCGCCGCTGCAACTATGGCTGCCGTCTGCGCCGGACATCAGGTCGCCATCATGGCGCCGACAGAGATATTGGCAGAGCAGCATTACGCGAGTTATAAGCAGTGGTTTGATGAAGATAAATGTTTACTGTTAACGGGTAGAGATAAAGGTAAGACGCGCCAGCACAAGTTACAACAGATCATCTCGGGCGGCTGTCAGATTATTATCGGCACCCATGCCCTGTTCCAGAGTGATGTGGATTTTAAAAACCTGGTATTGCTGATCGTCGATGAGCAGCATCGTTTTGGGGTGCATCAGCGTTTAGCTCTGCGTGAAAAAGGTAATAAAAAAAATACTGTACCGCATCAGTTGATCATGACAGCGACACCTATACCGCGAAGTCTGGCGATGACGGCTTATGCAGATCTGGATTATTCGGTTATCGATGAATTGCCGGCAGGTCGTAAGCCGGTAACGACAGTCGTGGTTTCAACCGCACGCAGAGATGAGGTGATCCAGCGAGTTGAAAAGGCATGCCAGAATGGTGAGCAGGCTTACTGGGTATGTACACTGGTGGAAGAGTCCGAGTTTTTGCAGTGTCAGGCAGCGGAGGTGACTGCTGAACACTTATCTGCGGAATTGAAAAATGTTCGATGTCGGACTGGTGCATGGTCGCATGAAGCAGGAGGAGAAACAAAATATTGTTCAGCAGTTTAAAGATGGCGAAATTGATTTGCTGGTGGCAACAACAGTTATCGAGGTGGGTGTTGATGTGCCTAATGCATCACTGATGGTGATCGAAAATGCAGAACGTTTAGGGCTGGCACAACTGCATCAGTTAAGAGGTCGTGTGGGTCGTGGTGGTAAACAGAGCTCCTGCGTGTTGATGTATCAGCCGCCATTATCTGAAACCGGTAAGCAACGCCTGGGGATTTTGAGAGAAACCAATGATGGTTTTAAAGTCGCAGAAAAAGACCTCGAATTACGGGGGCCCGGTGAAGTGCTGGGTACTCGTCAGACAGGATTGATGCAGTTACGCATCGCCGATATCGTGCGTGATGAACACTGGTTCGCAGAAGTTAAAAAAACAGCTCTATACATTATTGAGCATCATCCGCAGGCAGTTAAACCACTGGTGCGGCGCTGGCTTGGCAAAGCCGAGCGCTTTGCTAATGTATGATGTGTAATAGTTTCTGATTTTAGTTTTAGAAGTTATAACCATTGGGATTTTGTCCGGCAAGCTGCTCAGTATTCTGGCTTTTGAGACATGTATGAGCTACTTTT
>CAWBXM010000154.1:0-9383 GCA_963792545.1 uncultured Gammaproteobacteria bacterium
CAAAAAAGGGACATCTGCGTATTTCCGGTCAAAATCATAGCTGATTGCCTTAAGACCTTAAAGGGAGAGGCTGCAGATTCGCACGGCGAGGAGATTATCGGCAAGGAGTTTAACTGCGGCGGTTGTACCGGCATTATCAAATTTGTATGTGCCAAAAAGGAGGATGGCTGGTGCCTGCCGCAATTTAGGATCATGAAAGAGTTTGAGGCCAAAAAGGCAATGGCTGAAAACATGACAGCACTGGAAGGGCAATTACAAGATTTTGCCATATTAAGCTGTCTCGACGAAAGCAGTCTGAAAGAGGTCGTCTCCTGTGCCACAATGAAAGAGTTTCCTCCGGGCCATACGATCCTGAGAATCGATACGCCGGGAAAGGATCTGTTTCTTCTCCTCTCTGGCAGGGTTGTCCTGCTTGGCAGACGGGGAATCGTCGGCCATCTTGGGAAAGGAGAAATTATCGGCGAGATGAGTCTTATGTTCGATCGCTTGATAAATGTCACCGTCAAATCGGTCGAGCCTGTGAAGGTTTTAGTGATAACGGGCCAGGATTTTAACCATTTACTGCTAAAATTCCCATTTCTAAAAATGGAACTCGCCCGGCTGATAGCAAAACGCCTCAGCAAATCCAATGAACCGGCTTCCATAGAGAGATCCCCGGGCTTACATGGGACACTCAAAGAGCTGCCGGCTTCGGAACTTTTTCAAATGATCCATGAAAACATGAAAAATGGCACGGTTGAACTCACCCTTCCTGGCGGCAGGGCCAGTGTGGGTTTTGTCCAGGGTGAAATTATTGATTCTCAATATCAAGGCCAGTCGGGTAAAGAGGCTTTTTACAGCATAATTATGGAACGGGATGGTTCGTTCATTTTCAACAACGTCCCAAGGACAACAGCTGAAAATCCTCAACCAATCGGAGGATATCTAAGTGAATATGCACGTGTTATTGAGGATGGAGTGCCTGTGCTTGGTTATTTTTTATGGTCACTGATGGATAATTTTGAGTGGGCAGAAGGTTACAGTAAACGATTTGGCATAGTACATGTTGATTATCAGACACAGGAGCGAATATTGAAATATTCTGCTCACTGGTACAAAGCCCTTATAGTTAGTCATGAATCTGGCTATCCAAAAGAAACTCAATCTACAGTTGATGTTGAACAAGTTGTGGACTCTATCTGATGCTTACTCAGCAACTATTTTTACTCCTGTTGTCATTCAGTGCAGCACTTTACAAATTATTTAATTTTAATTTCAACACAACTAAAAAAATATAAACATGTGTTTAATAGCAGATATCGGTGGTACAAACGCTCGTTTTGCGCTCGTTGATGAAGGCAGTGTTTCGCCACAACATGAACGCACTCTGTTATGTGCAAATTATCGTACATTGGTGGATGCGGTTTTAGCTTACATGGATGAGGCATCACAACCGATGCCTGAAACGGCATCTTTAGCGATTGCGACGCCTGTATCAAAAGATCGGATCGTAATGACAAATCACGTATGGGATCTATCGATCGAAGAGACAAGAAAAACCTTAGGGCTTAAGTCGCTTAAAGTGTTGAATGATTATACCGCGCTTGCACTCGCGCTTCCGTATCTTGGTGATGATGATTATAACAAGGTAGGGCGAGGAACTGCTGTTGATAAACAGACTGTGGCTGTGCTTGGTCCGGGTACGGGTCTTGGAGTATCGGGAGCGATATATACTGGTGATTACTGGTTGCCGTTGCAGAGTGAGGGAGGTCATGTTTCTTATGGCCCGTTAAATCATCGGGAAACTGAAGTCATCGGCATTATCCGCAAATATCATAATTTCGTATCAGCGGAAACTCTGGTCTCTGGGCCAGGTCTGGTTCTGCTCTATGAATCCATCGCTAAATGTGACGGTGTTGAACATGAACTGTTGTCCCCGGAGAAAATCGCAAATAAAGCATTGATGGGAACTGATGATTCAGCAGAAAAAGCTGTCGCTATGTTCTGCGGTATCCTCGGATCAATAGCCGGCAACCTTGCATTGACTCTGGGTGCTAGAGGCGGTGTTTTTGTAGGTGGCGGCATCATGCCTAAACTGGGTGATTATTTTGACACCTCACCATTTCGCAGCCGTTTCGAAAACAATGGCAGGTTCAGTAAATACCTGTCTGAGATACCGACTAATGTTATTACTTCGAAATATCCCGCACTCATTGGTGCAGCCGTTGCAGTAAAGCAGCAATACGGTTACCTGGGTGCAACCAGTACAACAGATTAAAGGCTTTGAAAGAATGCTTACTTTAATAAAACATAAGATATACGGAGAAAAAAGTGTCGGGTAAATACAGTGTCAACAAACATTTGGCGGGGATTAACCTTTCGTCGTTATCCCATGCCGATCGTATTTTGATGTTACAAAAAATACTTGATAACAAGATACATGGGATGTCCTATAGCCCCTATATGGATGGCCAGGAACCGGGTATTGAAATCAATGAGGCTCAGATAGAACAGCGGTTAAAAATTATCCGGCCCTATACGCACTGGATTAGAACTTTTTCCTGTGTGGAAGGCAATCAACACATTCCTGGCATCGCTAAAAAACATGATTTAAAAACCATGGTCGGTGTTTGCCTGAGCGAAGACCGAGACAAGAATGAAATAGAACTCAGTAATGCGATAGATATCGCTCGCCAGGGTCATGTCGATATACTGGCTGTAGGTAATGAGGTGTTACTTCGAGGTGAATTAATAGAAAAGGAATTGATTGATTATATCTCTCGTGCAAAACAGGCGCTGCCTGATTTGAGTGTTAGTTATGTTGATGCATATTTTCAGTTTGAAAATCACCCCGCGTTGACAGAAGCCTGCGATATCTTATTAGTCAACTGTTATCCATTCTGGGAAAAGTGTCCAGCTGATTACGCGCTGCTTTACATGAAAGATATGTATCACCGCTCGCTCAGAGTCGCCAATGGAAAAAAAGTAATTATCAGTGAAACAGGCTGGCCCACTGCTGGTGCTGCTTGTGGTACAGCCGTACCTTCCTATGAAAACGCCATGCAATATTTTATCAATACTTATTTATGGGCGGAGCAGGAAGGTATAGAGATCTTTTATTTTTCATCTTTCGATGAAGCATGGAAAACCGGTGATGAAGGGGATGTAGGTGCGTACTGGGGATTATGGGATAAGGATGGCGACTTTAAATATAAATAAACTTTGTGGTGGATAAATGATGAAAAAGAATGAATTAGATATAGGTTTCGAAAACGCAATCTGTTATTCCGGCTACAGAGAAGGTCAATCTCCGATAGATGGTATCTATCCTTCATATCACGAGATTCATGAAGACCTTAATATTCTTAAAGATAACTGGAAATTACTCAGGCTTTACGACTGCAGCTGGCACGCTGAATTCGTGCTTGAAGTTATTCAGAATGAATCATTAGATTTTAAAGTGATGCTTGGTGCTGACATGGCAGCTGAAGAGAGTAACTATGAGTGCCCCTGGGGTGCTAGTTTTGATGAGAAGACACTTATTGCTAACAGGTTAGAGAATAGTCATGAAGTGGACCGGTTAATCAGTCTGGCAAATCGTTACCCTGACATAGTTTCCTCTGTCTCGGTTGGTAATGAAGCCAGTGTAGATTGGAGCGACCATCTGGTACACGTCGGTAAGTTGATCAGTTACGTACGTAGAGTAAAGGCAGCAATAAAGCAACCAGTTACCTTCTGTGAAAACTATGTGCCATGGACAAGAAAACTGGAACCTCTGGTAGCAGAACTAGACTTCATTTCATTACATACCTATCCAGTATGGGAGTCTCATACCATTGATTGTGCACTGGAATATACAAAACAGAATTATTACAGTGTTGCAGATCATTACCCTGATAAACCTGTAGTGATAACCGAGGCTGGCTGGACGACATGTTCCAACGGCCGTGGCATTCAGCCATGGAATGCGTCTCAGGAGTTTCAAGCTGCATACTATAGTGAGTTATTAGATTGGTGCAAGGAAGCAGGCATCCTCACTTTTGTTTTCGAAGCATTTGATGAACCGTGGAAAGGCTCACCTGATCCCCAGGAACCGGAAAAACATTGGGGAGTTTTTACTATTGATCGAAAACCAAAGCTAGTGATGCAGGAAATATACTCTCATTTATAAGCATTTATAAGATGAGAATATCAATATTATGAATGTATGGAGAAGACATGAGTAACTACCCAAGAACATTTTCACACATAGGTATTTCTGTGCCTGATGTAGATAAAGCAGTAGAGTTTTACAGTAATGTAATGGGCTGGTATCAAATTATGAAACCAACGGTAATTACCGAAGAGTCTGATACACCGATTGGACAAATGTGTATTGATGTATTTGGAACAGGTTGGGGTTCATTCAAGATCGCGCACATGTCTACGGGTGACAAAATCGGTGTAGAGATGTTCGAGTTTATGAATAATGAAAGCCCTAAAGATTTCGAATACTGGAAAACGAGTACATTTCACTTCTGTGTACAGGACCCAGATATCGAAGGTCTTGTAGAAAAAATAGTCGCTCACGGTGGCAAACAGAGAATGCCGATCCGAGAATATTATCCTGGTGAAAAACCGTACAAGATGGTTTATGTGGAAGATCCATTCGGTCTTATATTTGAAGTTTACTCACATAGTTATGAGTTAACTTATTCTCAGGGTGCATACTAAAAGTTAAAAAACTGGATACGAAAACAATATTAGTCGCGCTTCAGCTTAATCAGTGAGTGTCGTATTGTTTGAATAAACCTGTTTTAGTTTTCTCTTAATGAATTTAATAAACAACGAGTTTTTAATATGAAGTTGGCAATGATAGGTTTGGGAAAAATGGGTGCCAATATGGTCAGGCGCCTGGCAAATGATAAACATGAAATCGTCACTTATGATGTCTCACATCAGGCGGCAATTGATCTCGAAAAAGAATTAGATGGCGTTTCTGCAGCCAATGATCTGGAAACTTTAATCACTAACTTACCATCGCCACGTATTATCTGGCTAATGGTTCCACATCAGTTTGTTGATCAGACAATAGATGAATTGTTGACGGCGGGACTTAGTGTGGGTGATATTGTTATTGACGGTGGTAATTCAAATTACAAACTGAGTCAGCAACGTGGTGAACGATTACAACAACGGGGTATGCACTTTATCGATAGTGGTACGTCTGGTGGTGTATGGGGCCTGGAAAACGGATACAGCCTAATGATAGGTGGCTCAGATGCCGTAGTCGCAATTATCGAGCCTATCTTACACTCACTCGCGCCCTCAAGTGATTCAGGCTGGGGACATGTTGGTCCCATTGGAGCTGGGCATTACGTGAAAATGGTACATAACGGCATCGAATACGGAATGATGCAGTCCTATGCTGAAGGTTTTGAGCTAATGAATACTAAGGATGAATTGAATCTGGATATGCATCAGGTATCACGTATCTGGCAACATGGCAGCGTGGTCAGATCATGGTTACTGGATTTGATTGCCGACGCTCTTGAACAGGATGTGGAGATGAAGACAGTAAGTGACTTTGTCGATGATTCTGGAGAAGGCCGCTGGGTTGTACAGGATTCGATCGATGAAGCAGTTCCTACGCCAGTACTTACGCTGGCATTACAGATGCGCTTTCGAAGTCGGCAAGACCCTTCCTATGCAGGTAAAGTGCTTAATGCCATGCGTGCCGGATTTGGTGGTCACCCGATCAAAGCTACAGATAATGGATAGAGTCATTATGGAGTTATCTAAATGGTGACCGCTGAACAGATATTTGAGATCGCTGAGCCTACCAATATCGTGATTTTTGGAGCCACCGGTGATCTCACCAAACGAAAGTTATTGCCTGCGCTGGTACGCATGTTCAATTGTGGGCTGGTTCATCGGGACAGTCGAATTATCGGAGTGGTTCATAATATAGCTGAACAGCAATGGATAGATCTGGTACGTGACAGCATGCATCAGTTTTCTGAAGAAATTTCAAACGATGAAAGTAAGTGGCTAGACTTTTTATCATATCTAAAGATGGTCCCCGGTGATCTTGGTGATGATTCAACTTACGAGTCAATCGCCCAGTCACTGGAAACTCTAGGCGGTAAAAAGAATGTCATGTTTTATTGTGCTATCCCTCCTGAATGGTATAGCAGCGTAGCAAAAGGATTACATAGTGTCGGACTTACCAGCGAAGAAGATGGTTATCGCAGGCTTGTGATCGAAAAACCATTCGGTAACAACCTTGAGTCAGCAAAATTGCTTGATAGTGAGCTGCAATCTGTTTTTAACGAGAATCAGATTTATCGCATCGATCATTACCTCGGAAAAGAAAGTGTGCAGAACCTGCTGGTCTATCGATTTGCCAACAGCATCATGGAGCCACTATGGAATCGTAATTACATCGATCACGTACAGATTTCAGTTTCTGAAACACTGGGTATTGAATACCGCGCCAAATACTATGAAAATTCGGGAGCACTACGCGACATGATACAGAGTCATCTGATGCAGGTGATGACCCTGGTTGCGATGGAACCTCCGGTCGAATTTACTACTGATGCTGTACGGGATGAAAAAATGAAGGTTCTTCGTGCCGTGCGCCGATTTACACCAGAGTCTATAGAAAAACAGACCGTATCTGCACAGTATGCGGCAGGCTCAATAGATGGCGAACCCGTTTCTGCTTATGCTGCAGAAGAAGATGTTTTACCGGGTTCCTGTACTGAAACATTTGCAGCTGTTCGTTTCTATATCGATAACTGGCGCTGGCAAGGAGTGCCGTTCATCCTGAGTTCAGGAAAACGTCTGAAAGGGCGAGTATCGGAAATCATGATACGTTTTCGCCGGCCCCCGTTCAATCTTTTTGATAATCATGCATCCAGACCGGCGGCAAACTCGTTAGTTTTTCGTTTGCAGCCTGAAGGTGGCGTGGTGATGCGACTCAATGCCAAGAAACCTGGGCTGACAACTGATAACGAAGTACTCGTCATGCGTGCGCCTTATGCACATGACGTTGAAGAGGTAGCAGCAGATGCGTATGAGATATTGATGCACGATGTGCTAACGGGTGATGGCACACTGTTTTCACGTGCTGATGAGGTCGAAGAATCATGGGCGATAGTAGAGCCTATACTGGCTGCCTGGGAAGATCGTATTTCGATAGAAGGTTATCGAGCAGGCACCTGGGATGTTCCGGGTATGGATGATTTAACCAGGGGATGTACAGGTGGCTGGCACAAACCAACGATTTATGAATGACACCGAAGTCTTTATAGAGGTTGAAAGAAGCCTGTGTTCAATTGCATAGTATTAATGCGAAGTTACTTGTTTTGTTTATTGGAAAGCAGATGAGAGGATTATGAGTATGAGTGAATTACATGATGTTTCACCGAAGAGTGCGTCTCAGATACTTCATGACGATCCACGAGCAATATTAATCGATATCCGTTCGAGTATGGAGTACCTGTTTGTCGGGCACCCTGTTGGTGCAGTGCACTTGCCGTGGATAGATGAACCTGATTGGATAGTTAACCCGCATTTTGTACCTGAGGTTCGTAAATTAATGTTGGGTGGGGTGGTCTGTGAAATTGAAGATGGTTGTGCACCGATAATACTGATATGCCGTAGTGGTAAACGTTCACAGGAAGCAGGTAAAGTGTTAATAGCTGCTGGCCTCAGTAATATCTTTCATATCGATGAAGGTTTTGAAGGTGATCTAGATGAACATCATCAACGTAGTTCTATCGGCGGCTGGCGATTTCATGGTTTACCATGGGAACAATGTTAAAAACGTCAGTAACTATTTTAGTGAATCAGATTTGTTCGCGTTTGCCTTATTTCTACATGTCTAACTGCTACAGGAATAACGTGAGGATGATGAAAAAATGTTGACGCCACCGTTAAGTTTCTACGAGAAATTCAATTACGCTCTGGGGGATACAGCCTCCAACTTGTTCTTCCAGTTTTTCGCTATCTTCATCATTTATTATTATACGGATGTGTATGGATTGAGCGCGGCTGCGGTTACTACCATGCTGCTAACGGTAAAACTATGGGACTGGATAACAGATCCGATAATGGGACTTATCGCCGACCGTACCAACACGCGATGGGGTAAATTTCGACCCTATCTGCTGTGGATGGCAATCCCATACGGTGTGTTTGGCTATCTGATGTTCATCAATCCTGATCTGGATGAATCAGGAAAATTAGTTTTTGCCTACGTGACTTACATCTTGATGATGACTGCTTACACCGCCATCAACGTCCCCTATGGAGCGTTGATGGGTGTGATGACAACTTCATCCAGTGAGAGATTGACTTTAGGAACGTTTCGTTTCGTCGGTGCTTTCAGTGCGGCTATCATTTTAGGTATGTCGGTGCGGCCATTAGTTAGAATATTAGGCGGGGAGGATGAACTGCTCGGTTTCCAGTATACGATGGCCATCTTTGCAGTATTGTCGGTATTACTGTTCTTACAGACTTTTCGCGGCACAAAAGAACGGGTTTCTCCACCGCATAACCAGGATAGTCATATCGGCAAAGACCTGAGAACACTGATAAAGAATACAGCCTGGCTGGTGATGGTCGTCGCCGGAGTATTTACCCTTGCGAGTGTCGCGATCCGTGGCGGTGCCACGGTGTACTTCTTCAAATATTACATGCTTGATGATAACTCCTCTTTCATCTGGATCTGGGACCGCACCAGCTTTTTTATTACAACAGGCGCGGTCGTATTTGTCATCGGTGTCATCGCGGGACGCTTCTTGAGTAATATCTATGACAAGCGCTCCCTTATGCTATTTCTGATGCTTTCCAATGCAATGACAATGGGTTTGATGTTTTATATTCCAAATGATTATTATTGGACGATGCTGTCAGTCAATGCCCTGGCGTCTTTGCTCGCCGGGCCGACTCCTGCGCTTGTCTGGGCGATGTATGGCGACGTTGCTGACTTTGGTGAGTGGCAATACAGGCGAAGAACCACCGCGCTGGTTTTCTCCGCTGCTCAATTTGCTCAGAAACTTGGTTTAACCATTGGAGGTGTTTTACCGACAGCAGTGCTGACCTATGTTGGCTACGAAGCCAATATGGCGCAATCGGAAACAGCCTTGCTTGGTATCCGTTTGATCTTTACCTGGTTACCAGCCGCCTTCGCGATAATCGCCGGCCTCGCGTTTATTTTCTATCCACTTCGCGATTCCCAGCTTGCTCAAATTGAAATAGACCTGGTGGATCGCCGGCTGGCATAGTTATTATAAGTTTATTTGAGGCAGCAAGAAGAAAAGTTAGCCTTTGATTACACATATATATTTTAAAGAACGTAACGTGAAAAATCTTTAAAATAAACTGGAGGCGGAAATGACCGATAAAAAAGACGA
>CAWBXM010000155.1:0-3564 GCA_963792545.1 uncultured Gammaproteobacteria bacterium
GGTACTACTCTATCTGCTAATTGACGAAGCGACCACCCTTTGAATTATGCTAGTCTGTCTTTTGTTAGCTATCAATATGACGATTAAGGGAGTGCTTGCACTTACTTTTATATAGATCACTATTGGTGTGCAATCTCAGGTGACTGGCATAGTTTAGCTAGCCTTCTTTTATAAACTAGAATTTAAGATATAGTATCTTTTGCTAAATATATGGAGTGAATGATGTGTAAAGTATGTTGGTTAATTACGGTTGTACTACTAATAATTATTATGGGTATGGGTTACAAGTTTATTATACAGGGTGATGTGTCTCAAATAGACGACAACAGGGTTGCTATACAGTTAACGAAAGGCGAAAGAGATCTTGTGCTTTCTGAAATGCGTGTCTTTTTACAAAGCGTACAGCAGATTACTAGTGGTATTTCAAAAGAAGATATGGAGCTTGTAGCAAGCTCTGCACGTAATTCTGGTAGTAGTGCACAGATAGCTGTCCCAGGCACGCTAATTGGCAAGTTGCCGATTGGCTTTAAAAAACTGGGCTTTGATACGCACGCAAAATTCGATGAACTGGCTCTAGATGCGCAGCAACTAGGCGATAGCAATCATACATTATCCCAATTAAGTACTCTATTAGAAAACTGTGTTTCCTGTCATGCTGCATTTAGGTTTGAGATAGAATCATCGGTTTCTAATTAATATTTTTTATTAGTGATATCATCATTAGCCATGTGCGATCATAAAAAGTACGCCAGCTAAGCAGGGCATTTTTCAATAAATAAGGAGGAAAAGTATGAACACAGTCGATGCAATACGTTCACGACGATCTGTCAAGCATTTTGATGCAAACCATCGCATGAGCGAAGAAGAAATAAATGAGTTTCTGTCTTTGGCAGTGCTTTCTCCAACAGCATTCAATATTCAAAACTGGCGCTATGTCGTGGTGACCGACGAGGAGTTAAGGGCGAAAATTCGGGAAGTGGCCTGGGGGCAGGCGCAGGTGACTGATGCGTCTTTATTCATCGTTCTGTGCGCCGATCTGAAATCATGGGAGAAACAGCCAGGCCGATACTGGGCTGATGCGCCACAAGAGGTTCAGGATTTTATGCTTCCAGCTATCGATGATTATTATCGTGGCAAAGATCAGGTGCAGCGAGATGAGGCCATGAGATCTTGTGGTATAGCGGCGCAAACATTAATGCTTACTGCAAAATCGATGGGTTATGACTCATGCCCGATGGATGGTTTCGATTTCGAAAAAGTGGCTGAACTTATTCGCCTGCCAGACGACCATGTGATCGCGATGTTTGTTGCCATTGGTAAGGGTACAAAGGAGGCGTGGCCACGACCAGGTCAGTTAGGCTTAGATGATGTTGTCATCAAAGACCGGTTTGCATAGCAAACAGGTGCAAGAACATGACTAAGCCATTATGGATCTGAAAAAAACCCTGGCACTCTTCAACGAACTGAATTCGCCTTCTACGCTAGCAATATTGAGCAAGGCCGATCAGATTACTGTGCCAGCTAAAACGACATTATTCAGGCAAGGTGACTTATGTAAGAATTATCTGCTGGTTCTCGATGGTGTCATCAAAGTTTTTAGCCGCGCAGAAAACGGACGCGAAATAGTTTTATACCGGCTCAGAGGCGGTGATTCATGCGTACTGACCACATCATGTTTATTTGGTAATGTAAATTATTCTGCAGAAGGTCTTGCCGAAACCGAAGTCACTGCTCTTACCATCCCTGGTAAGTTATTTAATGAAGCGGTGCAAAATTCTGAAATTTTCAGACAGCATGTCTTCAAATCTTTTTCTTCTAACCTGAGCAGTCTGATCGGACTTGTTGAAGGCGTGGCTTTTGGCCGGCTCGACATGCGGCTTGCCAAATATTTGTTAGAGCAATGTGATCCGTCACTCACTATCAAAGTAACTCATCAGGATCTGGCGACTGAGCTAGGAACTGCTCGTGAGGTCATCAGCAGAAAGCTCAAAGATCTAGAGACACAGGGCTTGCTTGAGATCAGCAGAGGTTACATACGCATTACCGATAAAGACGCATTAAAAGAAATCTCTGCTTTGTGATTTAGTCACTGACTATAAGATAATGAACCCATATACTGTCCTTGAGTATTCAATTAATCGAGGTTTTTATTATGTGCAATGTTGGTGGAATAGATCGCGTACTACGCATAATCGCAGGTTTGTTTTTAATCAGTCTGGTTTTTTTTGGTGAGAAAATTATCGGTCAAAATGTGGTGTGGGGCTGGATTGGTCTCGTGCCTCTGTTAACGGGCGTTTTCAGTTTTTGTCCGCTTTACACAATATTAGGTATAAAAACCTGTCCTGTAAAAAAATAGCCTGCCTGTTTTAACCCGCTTTGGCTGGCGGGTTAAAACAATTTAAATTCAACTCGCTGGGGCACTTCCTGTCACTGGCATCTGTTCGCTTACGACTCTTAACGTACAGTCAAAAACTTTAAAATCGATGGTCCGCGAAGAACGCAAATAAAGGATTTTTTGTTTTTTTGCGTCTTTTGCGTTCTTTGCGGATAGTATTTTTTGCTTTAAATGAGTAGGGAATAATGATCATTAGCGGACATATCATCGTAGCAATTTACAGATAAACTTTTGTGGCATGAGCCGTTGCATTATTCTCGTTCAAGTAATATCGTAAGGCGAAAAGTAAAATCTGAGTACTGTCTTCCATAGGGCCACAGAATGCTACGTCCGTCTGAAAATATTTACTACCATTTGCATGAGGAGTTATCTAATGAAATTTCGTAAACACATCATATTGTGCGTGTCCGCCCTGCTATTTGTTGCCGGGTGTGCTTCGACCAAGGTTTCCGACCGCGACGAAGTTGTGACAGGGAAGATTCCTAAACCTAATACCATCTGGGTCTATGACTTTGCCGCTACTCCGGATGATGTCCCAGGCGAGTCTGCGCTGGCCGGGCAGGATGTCAAACACAGCACCCCGCAGACGGCTGAGCAGATTGCGACCGGTCATAAGGTGGGCGCCGAAATCTCAACGCAACTTGTCGAGCAGATCAACGCCATGGGCATGTTCGCGCAACGCGCAAGATCGGAGACCCGGCCGAAGATCAACGACATCGTCATCCACGGTTATCTCCTCTCGGTCGTTCAGGGCAATGAGAAGAAACGCGTCGTGCTTGGATTCGGCTCTGGTGAATCCGAGCTGAAAGTGGCCGTCGAGGGTTTCGAGGTGACGACCCATGGGATGCGCAAACTCGGCTCCGGCGATACTGATTCCACCGGCGCTAAAACGCCGGGCGTGGGTTTTGGTGCCTTGACCACGATTGCTATGCATAACCCACTGGGACTCATCGTCAGTGGCGGCATGCACGCATACGGAGAAAAGACTGGCAGCAGCAAAATAGATGGCAGAGCGAAGCAGACCGCCAAGGAAATTGCCGATGTGCTTAAAAAACGGTTCCAGGAGCAGGGCTGGATCTAGTGATTGTTTAGGAGAAATCATCATGTCATCAATGGAAGAAATTGAGCTGGAGAAACGTCGCAAGTCGCTGGACAAGGATGTTGCGTCG
>CAWBXM010000156.1:0-17491 GCA_963792545.1 uncultured Gammaproteobacteria bacterium
AAATCAGAGGCAAGGGCAAGGGCAAGGGAAACGGACGAGGTTACGGATACAACGATAACTACTGGCGCAATAATAACGGGTATTACAACAATAATCGCTATGTCAATTATAATGCACCATATGGTTATAAGCCGTATTACAGACAGCCACCTGGTTATAGATACGCACCCTATGGCCAATCGCCTGTAAAGTTAGCACCGTTACAAACTGCTCCTAAACAGCCGGCCTCTAGACAGGCTGCACCAGTACCACCAGCACAGTCGCCGCAGATTAACAACCGGTAACTGTTAGCTAAAAATAACCAAATCATTATTAATGATAGTTTGCATTTTTAATGCTGAAATATTTTAATAGGGTATTGCTATAACAGCATTCAAAATATACATCTAAATACTTTTATAAATACACTTTCACCTGGAAAAATAAAATGAGTGACACAGAAAATAAAACTGAAAATAGCACAACAAAAGATACTGCCCCATACATGAAAAAAGACAAAGCCACAGACAGCAAGACAACTGACAAAAAAAGCAACTTCGTCATTCCTCTGATACTGCTTGTAGTGTCTGCTATCGTCATCGCCGCCACCTTCTATCAGGACGAATACAAGGAAATGATGGCACAGTCTGATGAGGCTCCAGACAGCACACAGACCGAAACCGAGGTTACTATTTCACAGGCTGAAGATCCAACTAATGAACTAGAGCCAGCAGCTGAAGTTAGTACCGACACTACTGTTACTTCAAATGGAATGCCAGCACAACAGATAGCCACAACTGAAAAGCCCGTTGCAGCAGTAGAAATTGCTCAAGCTTCAAATACCGTAGCAACAAATACAACTTACAACAATGACTCAAACAAGCTGGCGACACCTGCTGCCATGAAAGCAAGTGCTCAGGGTCAGGCTCAAACTGCTCAGACTCAGCCCAGTGCAAACGATGCGAATCGCTATAGTACCAACGAACGCAAACAGGCACGCGAACAGGCAAAGGCCAGAGCACAGCAACACATGGCAATGCTGCAACAACGTCGCCAGGCTTACGAGCAGGAAATGCAGGCTCGCCGCACACAATATGAGGCTGCAATGAAAGCAGAACAGGAAAGACGCAGCCATATGGTTGAAGCACAAAAAGCGGCATATCAACGTGCACAGAAGCTGCGTGCTGAAACGGATGAAAAACTTCAGGTGATTTATAAAAAGATCGACAAATTACACGAAGAAATTGACCAGATTAAGCGAGAGTATTACGAGTCACAAAAGGCCGCAGCATCAGTACCTATGCATACACTGTAAATCATAAACATTACCGTGTTAGAGGGCGCTTTTTAGCGCCCTTTTTTATAGGTCAATCCTCTAAAACACAATAATCTTAAATCACTCAGGCACTGGACTTCGCATAACTTATGTCGGCAATTCATTGGTCACACAGCATTTGACTATATAATAACTTTCTAATATAATTATTTCACTATTTCTTTTCTTGCCCGATATATTGAACTGAATATATAAGCAGGCACAAAGACAGTGCTAAAGACGAGGGAATACTGATTAAAGAAAAATGCATACGGCTAATAACATTGCTACTGACTTTAAATTTTATCAAGCACTTTGTAAGCTGAGGAATCAGTTAAAAATGAACATAAATATAACGGCACTGGTGACACTATCAGTAATGCTGACTTTGCTGGTAATTTTGATGGTGACTTTACACTCGATGTAGTGTGATTGCTAATCATGCTGTCTGCTTTCAGTTTACTGAAGACCCAGCAACGAATTAGCGGCAATCATGCGCTGCTAGGGCATGTAGACTTCGGTTTACGTGCCCATCTTTGTTTTGTGAGCCGCTAAAAACTCCACCTTACTCAATAGAAGAAATATTGTAGAGTTATTTGAATGGTGTTAGTTTCAACTTGATACTAAGCAGCCTTATTCTAACGCACTGGCTTTTTAACAGCCTGGTTGCGAGGACCAAAAATAGAAGTTCCCACCCTGATCATGGTTGCCCCCTCTTCAATCGCCAGGCAATAATCACCGCTCATGCCCATCGAAAGCTGATCAAACTCCGGCAGACTAAACTCAGCCTTGCAACTCTGCTGCAATTCTCTTAATTGAGAAAAAGCTTTACGTGTTTGCAGCTCATTTCCTTGCACACCGATCGTCATCAAACCTCGCCATGTTAATCCGGGCAACTGTAGTGATATAACTTCCCGCAAAAATGCTCTCACGTCGTTCAGCAATAAACCGGATTTACTTTCTTCAGCACAAACATTAACCTGTATTAAACAGTTCAGAGTGGCATTTGTTGAATAGTGCTGCATGGCAGTGGACAGCTTTTGCGCCAATTTGACGCTATCGACTGAATGTATCCATTGAAAAAAACCGGGAATCTTTCCTGCTTTTTTTGATTGTAGATGCCCTATATAATGCCATTCAACGGCCTGGTTACTGAGATGCGGAATTTTTGTCATCGCATCCTGAATAGTATTTTCACCAAAATCGCGTTGACCCAACGCGGCAACTGACTGTGTTTCTTGCAATGACCGGGTTTTAGAAACAGCAATCAGGCGGATTTCTCTGACATCTCGTCCGGCACTTATGGCGCAGAGCTTAATTTCCTGCTGCACTTTTAATAGCCTGTCAGTCAGACTATCTTCGACGGCTTCTCCTGACACGGTTTATTGTTTGTAGTGTGAGAAAAACTGTTTCATGGCGCTCAATGCTTTAGCCAGGTCATCCACTCGCGGCAAAAACACAATTCTGAAATGGCCGGTACCGGGCCAGTTAAATGCTGAACCATGAACGATCAGGATTTTCTCCTGCGTTAACAGGTCCATAACCATTTTTTCATCATCTTTAATATTAAATCTGGATTGATCCATTCTGGCAAAAAGATACATTGCACCTTTGGGTTTGACGCAGCTAATGCCGGGAATATCGATCAGCATGTCATATGCCAGATCACGTTGATCACATAATCGTCCGCCTGGTACGATAAGTTCGTTGATGCTTTGATAACCGCCCAACGCGGTTTGAATTGCATGTTGGCCCGGTACGTTAGAACACAGCCGCAAAGATGCCAGAAGCTCAATGCCTCCGATATAGTCAGTGGCATGCGCCATATCACCACTTAATACCATCCATCCCGCACGAAAACCGGGAACACGATAAGCTTTTGATAAACCATTAAACGTTATACAAAAGACATCTTCGGCTAGCGATGCTGTAGAAACATGCACAGCATCATCGTAAAGGATCTTGTCATATATCTCGTCAGAAAAAACAATCAATTCATGTTCGCGGGCGATATCAATAATGCTCTGCAGTATCTCTACAGGATAAACCGAGCCCGTCGGATTATTCGGATTAATGATGACGATGCCACGCGTTTTGTCAGTAATCTTTGATCGTATATCAGCGATATCCGGATACCAGTCGGAGGCTTCATCACATAGATAATGCACAGGATGGCCACCAGACAAGCTAACCGCAGCAGTCCATAGCGGATAATCTGGAACAGGGATCAACACTTCTTCGTCATTATTAAGTAATGCCTGCATCGCCATCACAATGAGTTCGCTGGAGCCATTGCCAAGATAAACATCATCTATACCGACGTTTTTAATGCCTTTTTGCTGGCAGTATTGCATCACCGCTTTGCGACCGGAATACAAACCCCTGGAATCACTATAACCCTGTGAAACAGGCACATTGTGTATTAAGTCCTGCACAATTTCTTCCGGCGCATCAAGACCAAAAGGCGCCGTATTACCGATATTCAGCTTCAGGATTTTATGGCCCTCTTCTTCCAGCCGACGGGCTTCTTGATGCACCGGACCTCGGATGTCATAACAGACATAATCCAGTTTGTTGGATTTTTTAAGTGTTCGCATTCTTTTTTTCAGAGACTTAGCAATGTTATTAACGTATTTCAAGTATATATGTATATCGCGTTAAATTGTTTGCCTCTAGAAAAAATATTATGAACAAATATGAATGAAATTGATAATCGATGAAGGGTAATCTTTATGTCACGTATAGGTAATTTAATATCTATTGACCAATGCGTTTATAGATTTTAAATGAACAAAAAAAAGCCGACTATCAATGGTCGACTCAAACGGGTATTACGCTATGAAAAAAACTCACTTCAAATAAAATTCAGCAACACAGATACTGCTTGTCACTTTTTATACAGGGTGAACTTCTTACGATAAGCATTTCGCCTGCAATGTCAAGATATCATGCAAATTGCCAGACTGAAACATGAGCAAAAAAATAAAATCAATCAGTTATAGAATTGTTTTAAAGTGCGATATAGATAGAAAGCGTCCCAGCGCCCTGCCAGCTCACGCACTGAGTGCATAGCAAAGGTAGGTACACCAACATCCACTGTTTTCACACCTGTTTCACTTGCTGTTATCGGTCCAATCGTACTGCCACAGGCCATGTCTGAACGCACCACAAAGGATTGCACTGGCACGTCAGCAAGCTCGCATAGATGCTTGAACATGGCGCCGGTCTCACTCGTAGTGGCATACCGCTGATTAGCATTTACTTTTACCACAGGACCATCGTTCAATATCGGGCCGTGATTAGCGTCATGCTTATCAGCATAATTTGGATGCACGCCATGTGCATTATCCGCCGAGATCATCAAACTATTTGCCAGCATACGCGCACAGCTTTCATCGTTAGTCGTCAACCGTTCGAGTACTGATTTTAAAAAAGATCCCTGCGCTCCTGCCGCCGACATACTGCCAACTTCTTCATGGTCGGTACAGACCAGTAATGTATTCTTCTGATTACCTGATTCGATAAGAGCCATCAGACCGGTATAACAGCTCAGTAGATTATCCAGCCTCGCACTGGCAATAAAATCATCATGCAAGCCGATCACTGCTGGCGCCTGCACATCGTAAAAACTTAATTCATAATCTAATATTTTAATGGCTCGCGCGCCACTTCCATCAGGTCCACTACTATTCGCATTAATAATTTTCAATAAAATAGTCTTAAAATCTGCTCCTGCGTTTTCCTGGTTTCCACCTTCCGGTAATTTCATCAACACTGGAGGTAAATGCATCTGTTTATCTATAGCATGGTTTTCGTTTGCTTCTTTGTCTAAATGGATAGCTAGACTAGGTATGGTAGCAATGGCTTTTTGCAGATCAATCAACTGATTTTCTATTGCTCCTTCTTTGTTTAAAAAACTTACTCTGCCCGCCAAAGAAAGGTCACGATCGAACCAGGGGTTAAGTAAAGCACCACCGTAGACTTCAACGCCCAGCTGCAAATAATTATTATTGATGATCTCCGGGTTCGGCTTAACTTTTAAACAAGGGCTGTCAGTATGGGCACCCAGCATGCGAAAACCGTTTTCAGTGAGCGGCTGATTTAGTTGAAAAGCAATGATAGACGAATCATTGCGCGTGACGTAGTAAGACTCACCGATCAGCGGCAAACTCTCAATCGACCATGCATCGGCTTCGTTTAATGCTTTAAAACCATGTTGCCGCAAAATATCAGCCATGTTTTCAACGGCATGAAACGGTGTTGGTGAGTTTTGGATAAATTTGAGTAAACCGTTTACAAATTCTTCGTCTTGCATTTAAGAACACCTGTCATTTTTATTACGTTAGCGAATAAAGTATAAATTTCGAAAAACGGTTTATCTTTCTTTATTTGCTTTTATTCGCATCATTTGTGGAGAAATTAAAATTTTCATGATTATTTCAATTTATACAGCGTTTTCTGCTGGTACCCCGTAACTACAGAATACAATCCAGCTAACTGCCTGTCTAAATCACTATCACCGGTATCTGAGACCATGGGTCGTTTATCTAATGAGCGCAGCTTTTCATTGCTCGCAATTATTATAATATTTTCTCTACCCACCTGGCGAATAACCTTGCTACTTAACTGCTGGTTGCCACGTCCAAAAATATGACCCTGACCGCCGATGGTAGTAACAACTATCTTTGCCGGCTGATGCTGGATCGTTTTTAATATTGTTTGCTCATCAACATCTTTAGCTATCAGCTTTTGATTGTAAACGATATCTATACCCAGCAGCGTGTTATCCAGCGCCAGTTGGTTCATGATCTCTGCCGTTGTTGAGCCGGAACCAATCAGATAATAAGTATCCGGCTCCATACTTTCAATAATATCACTGGCGATATCCTGCACCGCAATTTCATGGTGATTGAGACTGCCCTGCTTTATTAGCTGCATACGAGTATCATCCACCGGCACTGATAAATAACCATAACACTTCGCGTTGACCTGGCCCTGTCGAAAAGCATCTTCATCCAGATCCATCACCTGCGACTCGTGTAAAGTTAGTGGCTCACCCGAGACCAGAAGGCCGATTAATTCACCGGCATGAACCGGCGTCAATGCATAGACAGCCGAGTGAATTTTAACCCCGGCAGGAATGCCAATAACGGGTACCGTAGAGTGCAATTCGTTAACCAGAACATCGAGCACGTCACGTGCGGTACCATCACCACCGGCAAAAACAATTAGATCTACGCGCTGCTCTACAAATTGGCGTATAGCATTTTTTGTATCTGCTGCAGAGCTTTGCTGATCGCCATGCCAGATGACTTCGTAATATAGACCCAGCTTCTGCAGAACGTTTTCACCCATGTTATTTGCCGCACAATAAAATTGCGCATCATCGGCGAGCGTTGTATTTGACGCCATGGTTTGCATTGCCTGTAATGCACGTTTTTCAGCCTGTGGTTCTGCCCCTTTGGCCAGCGCCTGGGCAACGATGTCGTTACCGTCACTGCCTTTCAACGCAACCGCACCGCCAATTCCGGCGTAAGGATTGATAACAAAGCCTATTTTCATAACAATTTAGCGTCTATATCCGCCCTATGCTCTCAGTAAGATGGAATTCATGAGTAAAGCACCACCCGTAGAAACTGGAAGTTTATCAGTTTAATTGAACCAACAATGTGCTTAGAGTGGTAAAATTCGCTTTTCTTAATTGCGTTATATATCCGTTATAAGCCTATGGAATTCTCTGATTGTTACAAAGCACGCCGGCGAACATGTTCTGTTGATATTGGCGGTATAAAGGTAGGTGGAAATGCACCGATCGTTGTGCAGTCGATGACCAACACCAGTACATCGGACATTGCCGCAACGACACACCAGATAATGCAACTGGCCAATGCTGGCTCAGAACTGGTTCGCATCACTGTTAATGATGATGAGGCAGCGGCAGCTGTAGCACCAATACGAGAAGCACTGGATAACAAAAACTGTTTTGTTCCTCTGATCGGTGATTTTCATTATAACGGTCATAAACTGTTGACCGAACACCCGGACTGCGCACAGGCGTTGGCAAAATATCGTATTAATCCTGGCAATGTCGGTAAAGGAAAAAAGCGTGACTCTCAGTTCGCAACCCTGGTTGAACTGGCCTGCAAGTACGATAAGGCTGTACGAATCGGTGTTAACTGGGGCAGTATGGATCAGGCTTTACTCGCTGAGCTGATGGATGAAAACGCCAAACTGCATGTCCCGCATGATGCCCACAATGTAATGCTGGAAACCGTCATCCGTTCTGCATTAAGCAGTGCTAAACAAGCTGAGGATATTGGCCTTGCTAAAAACAAGATTATCCTGTCGTGCAAGATGAGTGTGGTCAAAGACCTGGTTACTGTCTACCGTTCATTAGCACAAAGAGGTGATTACGCATTACACCTGGGTTTAACCGAAGCAGGTATGGGCTCAAAAGGGATTGTTGCTTCTACTGCAGCACTGAGCATATTATTACATGACGGTATAGGTGACACCATCCGTGTCTCACTGACACCAGAACCAGGCGCACCACGGGAAAAAGAAGTCATCGTTGCACAGGAAATTTTGCAGACCATGGGTCTGCGCTCCTTCGTGCCACTGGTCACTGCCTGCCCCGGTTGTGGCCGCACCACCAGTACCTATTTTCAGGAGCTGGCTTCACAGATACAAAATTACTTACGCGTACAGATGCCACAATGGAAAGAAAAATATAATGGCGTTGAAGACATGTCGGTTGCCGTGATGGGCTGCGTCGTTAACGGCCCCGGTGAAAGCAAGCACGCCAATATAGGCATTAGCTTACCTGGCACAGGCGAGCGCCCGGTTGCGCCAGTTTACGAAGATGGTGAAAAAACGGTAACGCTAAAAGGCGATAATATTGCTGATGAATTTGAAGATATAATTACAGCTTATGTGGATAGAAGCTATAAAGCGAAATAGGCACCGCATTTGATCCGAATCAGGTGCCAACACTAAGTACTTCTGATCAAAGCCAGCGCTGCTTTTTAGAATAGAAAAAACAATGACTTATGTGAGCCCATTCTAATCAGGTTTTTAATAAACAGTGACTCTTAAGCGCTAGCCTGCTGAGAATTAATAGCACGTCGCTGGCGAACCGCAGCAGCCAGATTCTTCAGACAGGTTTCCGTTAACTCCCAGGATATGCAAGCATCAGTAATACTTTGGCCATAAGTTAATGGCTGTCCTTCTATTACATCTTGCCGGCCTTCAACTAAATGGCTCTCCAGCATGACACCCATAATACGATTTTCACCCTGACTGATCTGCGCAGCTACATTGTTACAGACATCAATCTGGCGGCGAAAATCTTTCATGCTATTAGCGTGCGAGAAATCAACCATCACATGGGGTTTAAGGCCGTATTTTTCTAGCTGCTCTGCTGCAAGCTGAATGTTTTCCGCGTCATAATTTGGCTGCTTTCCGCCACGTAAAATAATATGGCAATCATTATTTCCTTTAGTCGAGAATATCGCAGAATGTCCTTCTTTGGTTAATGACATAAACACATGAGGATTGGATGCAGCTTTTACAGCATCGATGGCAATTTTAAAACCGCCATCTGTGCTATTTTTAAAACCTACAGGGCAAGACAAACCAGATGCCAGTTCACGGTGGCCCTGGCTTTCTGTAGTTCGGGCACCGATTGCTCCCCAACTCACCAGGTCAGCAATATATTGTGGGCTGATCAGATCCAGGTATTCGGTACCTACAGGCACACCATCTACAGCCAGGTCGCGCAATAAATGCCTGGCTAAGCGTAAACCCTCATTGATTTTAAAGCTTCCATCAAGATCAGGGTCATTGATCAATCCTTTCCAGCCGACCGTAGTTCGAGGTTTTTCAAAATAAACACGCATAATAATGCATAGATCTTCTGACATTTCCTGCATCAATACTTTTAGCTTTGCGGCATATTCTCTTGCTGACTCTGGGTCATGTACCGAACACGGACCAACGACAACAACCAGACGATCATCCACACCATGTAAGATGTTATGGATGGCCTCGCGAGCATGATAGACCGTCTCAGAGGCAGTCTCGTCTAGAGGAAATTCATCATGAAGCTTCCGGGGTGGTAGAACCTCCTGAAGCCCTGTTATGCGTACATCATCAGTTTTAAAAATCATTATCTTGCTCGTAAATCGGTAAATATGGCGTGTCTTTCAACTGGCATAATTATATAGGATTATCGGATAACTATCTGCGAAAAAAACTCTACAATACGACTAAACGACTGAGTGCCTGCGGCAACTCATAAAGATCAGATATCACCGCATCAGGTTGGCAGTCTTCCAGTGGCCATGTTTTTTGTTGACGGTTCAACCAGATAGCTTTCGAGCCGGCAGCTTTTGCTCCGACAACATCATGCTGCGGGTCGTCACCGATATGCACCATTTGCTGCGCATCGATATCAGCCTGCCGTTGAGCTCGCAAATAGATATCCGGCTCAGATTTTAGCTTGCCAACGATTGCTGCATTCAAGGAAAAATCAAACCAGTGGTCGACTCCTGTTTTTATAGTGCTGGCATTACCGTTGGTTAAACTGATTAATTGATAAGTTTGTACCAGCTCATCAAGTACCGGACGAACATCTTCAAACAGTGTCACCTGTTGTCTTGCTTCATAAAAAACGTCAAATGCCGGTTTTATCCAGTCATCAGCCAGACTAAACTCATCAGCCAGTAACTCAAATGATTTAATACGCAGTTCCGTTAAGTCATGAACCAGTTCTGGACGTTTGATAAAAAGCGACTTCCTCTGATCACGTAGCTGATGTATATCATAGCTTTGCGTTATCTCTGGAACGTGCACAGACATCCATTGGTATAATAATTCTTCAGCATGTTGAATGACAGGAAGACACGGCCATAAAGTATCGTCGAGATCAAAACTTAATACTTTAATTTTTTCTAGCATTGCCTTATTTTTATATGAACAATTTCGTAAAAAACAAGAGATAAACCAGGTTTTAACTAGTTTGTTTTTGTAAAATTTTTCGTTAGCACTTCTGCGGGAAACATTTCTGCCTGAGAAATATTTCCCGGTATAGCTGCGGGCTTTGGATAACTGACCGAGTGTTCTTTAGCCGTTGATGAATCTGCCGGATGATTAATAGTACTTGAGTCTGCGACATCAACGATATTATCAGCAGAAAATTTTACCAGGTAACCATCGCTACCTTCACCTTGATCACTTTTAAATTTATTCAGATTATGGACTGCAGATTTTTTATCAGAAAAATACCCGTATCTCACATTGTACCGGACGTTACCTTTTTTGGTTGTGTAATCTGTAATATAAGTCGCATATTGTTTCGACTGTAACTCTCGCATCATATTCTCAGCATTGGTCAGGCGACTATACGTACCAACCTGTATCGAATATTTTATCTTTTTTAATTCATCTGAGGCTAAAGCAGTTTCGATATCAGCGAACTGAGAAGTCACAGATGTATTATGGGTAGCGCCAGGTGTAATAGCAGGCGAACTAGCCATTGTAACTTCATCAACTTTAACAGACGATATCAACTGCTCATTTCTATCAGTAGAATTTTTAGCTGAATCTACGCTCACTGATGTTTCAGTTATTTTCATTGGAACAGGTACAATGTGAGTATTTTTTTTAGAGATTGATATTTTTATTTCAGGCTGGTCAACATCGATGTCCTGGCCTGCCGCAAACACCTCAGGTGGATGAGCTTCAATGCTGCTCTGCATAACCGCACTTTGATCAGGTAAGAATAGAGGTTGAGTAACACTACCGGTCTGTTGAATCGTTGCTGCACGTTGAATGCCTGCAAAAAATCCAGATGCGAACACAATCATCAATGCCAGCACAAAGATAAAACCAGATTTTAGTATGCTGCGGCTATCGATTAATAAAGGTGTCATCATCTGAAAAACTGAAATTTAAGGGAAGAAATTACTATCTACATTTTAGCGTAAGCCACTACTTTAACCACGGATCGAGGCAAAAAAATATCATTATAGAGATACAAATCAGCCGGCGAACTTGCAATGAAAAGTGAGAAATGAAAATTTAAAAACAGGTGCGAGCTTGATACCAACTATTGAATTAGATTTGAAATTCATTTTTCAATATCAATGACCGACCCCTATCCATTCACACCAGTCATCAAAAAGAGTTTTATCGAAACTAGCCAGCGCTGACCGAATTTCCAATTCACCTCTAAAAACACTCTGATTATCCAGTGAGATACTGTATCCACCAGCTTCACTAAATATCAAACTGCCCGCGGCATAATCCCATAATTTTTGCCCCCCATGTAAATAAATATCAAATCGTCCCGCCGATATCCAGCACCAGTCGATAGCTGATGAGCCGATATTTCTTTGTGATGCACAAAAACTCTCTGTAACAAGTTTGATGGCTAATTTTTCCGGCAAACTTTTCATATCAATCTCTGCCATGATAGGTTTATTTACATCCGGTTCGCTTTCACTTAGCTTTTGGCATAACCGCTTATCTGAATAATGAAGTGGCTGATCATTGAGATAAGCTCCCTGTCCTTTGATCGCAGTGAACATTTCGTCACGTATCGGGTCGTAGATAAGACCCAGTCGCTGCTGCTTGTCAATTATCAGCGCGATCGATACTGCAAAAAAAGGCAGCCCAGCAGCAAAGTTACTGGTACCGTCAAGTGGATCGACACACCAGTAACCCTCGATTATATTTGTTTTATCTTTATCGATTACCTGTTGCTGCTCAGCATCTGTCATTTCCTCACCAAGCAAGTCATATTGAGGCCAAAACTTCTTTAATTCTTTTTCCAGACGATTTTGCATAGCGAGGTCAGCAGGTGTAACGACACTGCCATCATCTTTACACTCGAATGTTGAATGACCAAAATCGCTAAGCAGCTCTTCTTTTGCGGCAATTTTTACCAGCAATTTTAATTTTTCTATATCAAATGTGAACATATATTAGGTTTTATAAAAATTACCAGGGGATATCAGTACCATCAATATCAATGAAACGACCACTATCATTGATATTTAATCCTGATAAGTTGTTAAAAATTTGAAGCACAGATTCTCTTGTACTGATTTCTGCATCTGCCCCACCCATATCGGTTTTTACCCAACCGGGGTGCAGAGCGACTACAAGTATGTTTTTTTCTCTAAGATCAATCGACAAACTCTTTACAACAGAATTTAATGCCGCTTTACTGGAACGGTAGATATAACTGTTTCCGTAGCCATTATCTGCCATGCTACCCATCTTACTGCTCATGCAGGCCACTACTTTTCGTTTACCCATCATCAGTTGCTCAGAAAAGGCTTCGACCATTTTTAATGGCGCGATAGTGTTTACCTGAAAAGTCTGTAACCAGCTCTCGACATCGACTGTACCAAAAGTATTTTTAGTTGAACCGTAGATGCCGGCATTATTGATCAAAATATCGATTGGGTCGTTGCGTAATTCATACGATAGTGCCTGTACTGTACCCAGCTCCAGCATATCCGCAATATGCACGCTAACCTGGCCATTGGATAATTTTGCGATATCGAACAGATTTTCAGCATCATGAGGGTTACGGCAGCAAGCAAAAGTTCGCCAACCCTGTTCCATTGCGTAGTTAACCATCTCAAGGCCAATACCGCGGTTTGCACCAGTGATTAATACATTCATAATTTTATAAAACTAAAAAATAGCTCCCACATTAAACGCAAATAAAAAAACAGTAAGTAATCTTGTTTAGAAATGATCTATGGCGACGTAGTGATTGCCAATCATCTGTTCATTTTAACAGCATATAAACTCTCAATATAAAATTTATCTCACTATTTAATTTGTGCTACTAAGCGAGCATTGATAAAAAGAGCGTTCCTGACTTTTTAACCACCTGTTCAGACCAGAAGGCATGGTTCTTTGGGCATATGTGCATCAAGGATGGTAAAGCACAGACATAGAAGGGACAAATATCTGTCCATATTCCTCTGTTCATAAAAAAGCCGCTTAATGATAGGCATTAAACGGCTTAATAAAAAGCGAGGTGTTATAGAGCGTTAGCCAATATTGTAAATCTGGTTCATATAGAACTGCTCGTATTCATTGCCAGGCAGCGCTTTGCTCCAGTAAAAACCCTGTCCGTATTGGCAGCCAATGCTTTTTAGAACATCTAACTGGCGCTCATTTTCAACACCTTCAGCAAGCAAGGACAGTTTCAATCCGCGTGTTAGACCCGCAATGGCATCAACAATAATAGAGTCATCCTCGTTATCAGGGATGCCAGCAATAAAATCGCGGTCGATCTTAACCACATCAACAGGGAACTCTTTTAGATAAGCAAGTGATGCATAACCGGTACCAAAATCATCAAGCAAAATCTTGATGCCCATCTCACGAAGATTTTTCAGTACCACTTCGACTTCACCAACATTATCGATTAAAGTGCTCTCGGTAACTTCTACCGATAATGAATCGGCAGTAATATTATTTTCCGCAATTGCCTGGGTAAATAATGTAACAAGATCCTGATCTTTAAACTGACGAGGAGCTATGTTTATTGAAACATTTTGTTTTTCAAGACCAGCGTCATGCCACATTTTTATCTGTTTACAGACGCTAAATATCATCCATTCACCTAGTGCGATAATTAAACCACAGTCTTCAATTACGCTAACAAAATCAGATGGCTGTATCATGCCTTTATCAGGATGCTGCCAACGCAGCAAAGCTTCCACACCCACCACCTGGTTTTTGTGAATATCGATCACTGGCTGGTAGTGAATTACAAACTCATCATTTTCAAATGCTGATTTTAAGCTGTTTTCGAGTTCGAGGCGCGCCATCGCACTGACACTCATTTCCGGTTTGTAGAACTGAAAACAATGACGGCCATTTTCTTTGGCGCGGAACATGGCAGTATCGGCATTTTTTAGCAAAGTGCGTGCTTCCCTACCATCATCGGGAAAAACAGATATACCGATTGAAGCACTTGTATAAGTTTCCTGGTCATCCAGACGAACATTATGCTCAAGAATAGTCGTCAGATTATCTGCGATTGAAATAGCGTCACCCGGCCCATCAATGCCTTCGACAATCACAGCAAACTCATCGCCGCCAAGGCGCGCAATGGTATCTGCGCGACGTAATGATTTTGATATTAAGTCAGCCACGGCTTTGATGAGCTTGTCACCGGCATCATGACCAAATGAATCATTGACCAGTTTGAAATCATCGATATCGATAAGCATCAGGGCCATCGATGTACGGCTACGCTCAGAACGCATAACCGCTTGTTCCAGCCGGTCAGCAAATAACAGGCGATTGGGTAAACCGGTTAATGTATCGCGATAAGCCAGTAATTTAACTTTGCGTTCTGCAATAACTTTTGCAACCACCGATTTTACACGGTGTTTAAGTACCGCCCATTTGATCGGTTTAGTAATAAAGTCGATGGCACCGACTTCATATGCTCGTTCCACAGAGGCATCATCATCCAGACCGGTAATCATCATTACCGGTATATCAGTATGGCCATTTTCTTTAATCCGCTGGCAGGTCGTAAAACCATCAATTCCAGGCATGACGGCATCGAGCAGAATCAGCGCAGGATGGTATTTCTCTACCGCTTTAATCGCTTCAAGACCATCAGATGCTTCAACGATATCGAAATCTTCAGACTCCAGTACGTGACGAACCATAAGCCGAATGGATGGGTCATCGTCGGCTAATACAACAATAGGCCTTTCTTCATATTTTTGAGTATCACTGAAGAGTGAAACGACATTAGACATAAACTACAGCTCCGGTTTATTGGCTTTTGCATTCAATGGAAACACTCCATTTTCAGACCGTGTTAACACGGTCATGTATATCATACAATTATAGACCAGAGAATACTGTCCGCCACGATATGCCCCTGAATTTCATCAATAAAATACTTTTATTAATGAAACTATACACTTATGAAAATAGTACAACAGCTAAGGATTAAAAAATATACCTTTTATCTGTCAAATTTTGCTTAATTAATAGACGTTTATGGATATTTTTATTCATCTTAAGCTTTTTTCGACAAGTTCTGACACATCACTAGATAGATCAGGTAGTGAAATCAGGCGCTGCAGCTGTTCTTTCATCAGCTTTTGACGCGTCTCGCTAAATCGCTTCCAGCGTGTCAGTGGTACACTCAGACGTGACGCAATCTGTGGATTCATTGCATCAATAATTTCGATGTGGCGCCCTAACAGGTCGTAGCCAAAACCACTGACATCATGAAAACAGATGGGATTGGCCGCACAGAAGGCACCGAGAAGCGACCGAACCCGGTTCGGATTTTTAAGATCGAAGTCTTTATGACTAAATAATTGATTTACTCTGGCTTGTGACGAGATATGCGGGATAGTTGCCTGAACTGTGAACCATTTATCCATCACTAAATGTTCATCTTGCCATTGCTGATAAAACTTTTCGATAACACTATCTGCGCTGCTTGTTTCAAAATGCACCAGCGATTTAAACGCGGCCATCTGATCAGTCATATTTTCGGCATTCTGATATTGCTCCAGAGCAATCGACTCACCTTCCTGACCAGAGTACATCAAATAAGACAGTGCCTGATTTCGCAAAAATCGTTCACCCATTGACGCCGGTGATAAACTGAAAGTTTGCTGAGCATTGTCCTGGTATACATTGATAAAATCATCTTTTAGTTCAAGCGCTAACTTTTCATAGATAAACTCGCGTGCCTGGTGGATAGCATCGACATCAATAACTGTCATCATCTCACCGACATAGGTTAATGATGGCAGTGTTATTGCTCGTGCAATTAAAGCTTTATCAAGCTTCTGGTCGAGTAATATTTTCTGGCAGGCGTTAATATAATACTCAGGCAGTACTAAATCACCGCCAGCATTGATCGATTCGACCATCGACAGGATAAGTCGGGTCGATAATTGCTGCCCGGCTTCCCAACGATTGAAATCATCCGTTTCGTGTGCCATGCAAAAAGCCAACTCATCATCATCACGCTCAAAGTGTATTTTTACTGGTGCCGAATAACCTTGTAAAATTGACAGCACGGGTTTCTCATTAATATTTTCAAATTCAAAACTTTGTTTTTCCTCAGTAAGGTTTAGAACTATCGAATTACCGTCTGGCTTGTCCGCAGCCTGTTGCAGGACAACCGGGCGAAAACTTTTATCCAGCAAACCTATTTTCACAGGAATATGAAATGGCAGCTTCTCAGACTGCCCTGGTGTTTCTGGCGTAGATTGAGATAATTTCAGCGAATAGACATTTGTATTTTCATCATAATTTTCAGCCACTTCAATCTCAGGCGTACCCGCCTGCTTATACCAGCGTCTGAACTGTTTTAAATCACTCTGACTGGCATCTTCCATTGCAGTCACAAATTCTTCCGTGGTAACTGCCTGACCATCAAATCGGTCAAAGTATAAATTCATGCCACGGCGAAAGTTCTCCTTGCCGAGCAAGGTGTAGATCATGCGAATAACTTCAGCACCCTTGTTATACACTGTAACCGTGTAAAAATTATTTATCTCCTGATAGGAATCAGGCTGAATCGGATGCGCCATTGGGCCTGCATCTTCCGCAAATTGTGCGGTTCGTCAAAATATTTACATCATCGATGCGTTTGGGTGCTGCAGCATTCATATCTGCGGTAAATTGCTGATCACGAAAAACAGTCAAACCTTCTTTTAAGGTTAACTGAAACCAGTCACGGCAGGTAACGCGGTTACCACTCCAGTTATGGAAGTACTCGTGACCGATGACCGCTTCAATGCCGATAAAATCGGTGTCAGTTGCAGTGTCCTGTTTAGCCAGTACATACTTTGAATTAAAAACATTCAATCCTTTATTTTCCATCGCGCCCATATTGAAATCATCAACCGCGACAATGTTATAAACATCCAGATCATATTCGCGGCCAAAAGTGTCTTCATCCCATTTCATCGACTTTTTAAGCGAAACCATCGCATGCTCGCATTGATCAATATTATGATGTTGCACATAGATGCGGCATAACACTTCACGTCCACTCATCGTTGTAAAATGATCTTCGATAAAAGCCAGATCACCTGCGACTAAAGCAAACAAATAACAGGGTTTTTTGAATGGGTCATGCCACTTCGCCCAGTGCCTGCCATCATCATAATCACCTGA
>CAWBXM010000157.1:0-7726 GCA_963792545.1 uncultured Gammaproteobacteria bacterium
GGCTGTGCAGCGTTTTCGAGATAATAACAAGCTAGATACGGTTATAACCCCCAAGTTTGATGGTGTTCGAGTGGTCAGCTCTGCCGGTACTAGTTGGATAGAAGTAGACAACAATGTCGATAAGGTGTGGCCAAGATTGCTTGATTTTTGGGAAGTCGAAGGTTTTGACCTGGTGCAGATTCGTCCGCAGCTCGGTTTTATGGAAACAGGCTGGGAGGCCAAGCTAACTGGTGACAAAGGATTTATTCAATCAATCATGCAAAAGATTGAACCTGACCAGAAAGACAAATTCCGCGTCAGGGTCGAGAGCTTTGATAATGACACTAAAACCCGTATCTATGTTACTAATTCGAGAATCGAACGTAGAACCAGTGGTGAATATGGTGATGAATTTATCTGGCAATCTTTGCCAAGCAGTGTTGCAGCTGAACGCGAAATTATTTCACGTATGGCCGTATTTGCCGGTTTGAGCAACAATGAGTCAGAAGCATTGCTGGCAAACTATCGTCCTTATTCTTCACTGGTGAAGATCGATAGTACTAATACTACCGCGCTGACCATGCAAGGCAATATGGACTTTGTCTGGGGCCGTGCCGTACGCGCACTGGACCGGATGCGTATGCAGGACATCATTGAGCAGAGACAGGACGGCAGTATCAGTTTTGTGGTTGGCAAGATATCCAGTGATGAATTAGATATACAGGAAGATGAACTGGCAAAAACCAGCTGGATTATGCAATGGTTAACTGGCAAGAGTGACGACTCTGTGGATGGTGAAAATCGTCAATATCGTCTAGTGCTCTCTAATCTGGGTGACTCGGTTCAGATCGTAGTGGAGGATGACCAGAACTCACAAAATACCGATGATGATGGTGACACTTACAGTACCGCGCTGACTGAGCAACTGAGAAACATGTTGGTTGAGCATCTGGAGTAGTTACTTTTGCCTTAGTCGATTTTATTTAAGATCTGCTATATTGAAATACTCACTGGCGAGATTTTTGTCAGTAGTCCGAACCTGCTTATAACACGGCAGGTTTTTTTTGCGTGGGATAATCATGCAGACTGAATTGCGGCGACTTATTTTACCTGGCAGTACGATATATACACTGCAGACGTTGCTACTCTCAGCAGTGATGTCGCTCTGGTTCGGCTTCAGCTTAATGGTTCAGAAAAATTTGCACTGCAACCGTTGCGTGATGAACTGTTGCGGCGCAGTGGTTTTGTGAAGAATCTCTTAAAGAGAACTAACGTGTTTTTTCGATCAGTGCGTAAGCGGAATGGTTGTGGATAGATTCAAAATTTTCTGATTCAACCGTATAGGAAAGGATACGCTCGTCAATATTTAGCTGATGTGCGATGTCGCGTACCATGTCTTCAACAAATTTTGGATTATCGTAAGCGCGTTCTGTAACTACTTTTTCATCCGGGCGTTTTAACAGGCCATATAATTCGCAAGAGGCCTGCGATTCGACCATATCAATAATCTCTTCCACCCAGATAAACTCTTCAGTTTCAATGTTCACAGTAACGTGAGAACGTTGGTTGTGCGCGCCACGTTCTGAGATTTTTTTCGAGCACGGGCACAGACTGGTAACAGGGACTACGGCCTTGATATTGATGGTGTTTTTGTTATTTTTGCGTTCGCCGATAAAACTGACTTCATAATCCATCAGGCTTTTCACGCCGGAAGCCGGTGCGGTCTTGTTGATGAAAAAGTTAAATGTCATCTCGATATGACCCACTTCGGCATCGAGTAGACTGGTCATTTCGGTCAACATGGTCTTGAACGAATCGACCGTTATCTCCCAGTCGTGGTTGTTGAGGATCTCAACAAAACGCGACATGTGCGTGCCTTTGAATTCATGGGGAAGCGCAACGTACATGTTGAAATTAGCAATCGTATGCTGGATTTTGCCGGTACGGTCTTTCACCTGCACAGGATGGCGGATATCTTTGATGCCTACCTTGTTGATGGCTATCGCACGGATGTCATGGCTGTTTTGCACATCAGGCAAGCTGCTAGTAGCAGGTTTCTTTTTGACGTCTGTCATTATTCTATCTCTTCACTGTAGCGAACACATGCACGTTCTGTTTCCCACAAAGTAAGCGCAGTTACCTTGATTGTGTCACTGTTAATTTTTGCAGAAATTTGCTTATACATGTATGCCGCAATATTTTCTGCAGTCGGATTAATCTCTTTAAATGGCTCTAAGTCATTCAGGTAGCGATGATCTAGTTCATCGCCTATTTCATTGGCGGCATTTTTCATCACTTTAAAATCGATAGCCATGCCAATATTATCAAGTTGCGTGGCGACTGCTTCCAGTTCAACCTTCCAGTTGTGGCCGTGCATGCGGCTGCATGCACCCGGATAGTTCCGAAGGGTATGGGCTGAAGCGAACTCTGTCACCACTTTCAGCTGGTATCGCGCTGTCATACGTTTTTGCCCGTCATACATTTTAGCCTGAAATAATACCTGAGTAAAACAGTAGGGATTTTATCCTGTCTGAACTATATAAGCAATTCCTTAATGCGCGCCTGAATTGTCTCTAACATGCCATGTTTATCCAGTTTCCAGTCGCTCAATAGCTCTTCCGGCTGGCCATGGCTGATTAATTCGTCGGGAAAACCAATCTGTAGCAGGTTGTATGCTGAGTGTTGACTATTAAGGTATTCACAAACCGCACTGCCAGCACCGCCAGCGATAGCGTTGTCCTCTATGGTGACTATCAGCTCATGTTGCTCAACAGCAGCATTTATCAGGCTGGTGTCCAGTGGTTTAACAAAGCGCATGTTATAGACGCTGGCATCAAGCTCGTCGGCGACTTTTAGCGCGGTTGATAATAATGAGCCAAACACCAGTAGCGCGACCTTGTTGCCGACCCTCTTCTTTTCGCCCTGGCCAAATGGCAAAGCGGTTAGATTATTTTTACTGGAGATGCTTTCGTTGTTGCCGGTTAAATCAGTTGCAATGCCGCGAGGGTAGCGGACGGCACTGGGACCATCGTGCAAAAAGGCCGTGGTCAGTAAGCTACGGCATTCGCTAGCATCAGCAGGCACCATGATGACCATATTAGGAATGCAGCGTAAAAAGCTAATATCATAGGCCCCGGTGTGGGTCGGGCCATCAGCACCAACGATTCCAGCACGGTCGATGGCGAAAACCACGGACAGATTCTGTATCGCAACATCGTGAATTAATTGATCATAAGCGCGCTGTAAGAAAGTCGAATAAATAGCTACTACTGGTTTTAGGCCATCACAGGCCATGCCAGCCGCGAGTGTGACGGCGTGCTGTTCGGCGATGCCAACATCAAAATAACGTTGTGGAAAACTCCTGGAGAACTCGACCATGCCAGAGCCTTCGCGCATGGCTGGTGTAATGCCGATCAGGCGTTTATCCTGTGCTGCCATGTCGCACAGCCACTGACCAAAAATTTCGGTGTAAGTGGCAGATTTTCCTGCTGGACTGGCAGGTGATTTTCCGGTGCTTAAATCAAATGCGCTGACTGCATGGTATTTAACCGGTGCGTTTTCGGCAGGGAAATAGCCTTTGCCTTTCTGGGTCTTGACGTGTAGCAACCTGGGGCCGGTCTGATGGTTGATGTTTTGTAAAACGGGTATCAGTGTATCCAGATCGTGACCGTCGACCGGGCCGAAATAATTAAAGCCTAATTCTTCAAACAGTGTGCTGGGTGCCACCATGCCTTTTACATGTTCTTCAGTACGTCGTGCCAGCTCCAGTGCAGGCGGGATATTGCTAAGTACTTTTTTACCGCCTTCACGCAGTGTTGAGAACAGGTCACCGGTTAATAAACGGGTGAGATGATTCGACAGTGCGCCTACGTTCGGGGAAATCGACATGTCATTATCATTTAAAATAACCAGCAGATTCGCATCGTCGATATTGGTCATTGCGCCAGCATGATTTAGCGCTTCAAATGCCATGCCGGCGGTCATTGCGCCATCACCGATGATAGCGACACAATGCCGATTTTCATTGTTTAGCTTGGCGGCGATGCTCATGCCTAGTGCGGCGGAAATGGAGGTGCTGGAGTGACCGGTGCCAAAGCTGTCGTATTCACTTTCTTCACGTTTTGGGAAGCCTGCAATTCCGCCTTTTTGTCTTAGCGTAGACATTTTTTCACGGCGACCGGTGAGGATCTTATGCGGATATGTCTGGTGACCAACATCCCACACTAGTTTGTCGTAGGGCGTATTAAAAACATAGTGCAGGGCAACGGTTAGTTCGACTGTACCGAGACCGGCAGAAAAATGGCCACCGGTACTGGCGACACTTTTAAGCAAAAACTCACGCAGTTGGCGAGCGAGTTCTTTCAGCTGCAAGTTGTTGAGCTTGCGCACATCGTCGGGGGAATTTATGGACTCGAGCAGTGACCAGTTGGAATGGGTGAATGGCATGGGCTTAGTTTGCGCCTAAAACTGGCGTTCAACAATGTATGCGGATAATTCACGTAAGCTATCGGCTTTTTCGTCCAGAGGTTCGAGTATCTTTAGTGCCAGTTGATGTTGTTCAAGCGCACGATTCTGTGACTCTTCAAGTCCAAGAATGGCAGGAAAAGTGGGTTTTTGAAGCGCTTCATCAGAGCCTTTCGGTTTACCCAGGGTTTCGGTGTCACCGATGACGTCGAGGATATCATCGTGGATCTGAAAAGACAGGCCGATGCACATGGCGTAGTCACTGAGCCTGTTGATCTCATCTGTACTAATGTCCTGTTTGCACATGGCACCAAGTAAGATACTGGCGCGGATCAGCGCGCCGGTTTTCAGCTGATGCATGTGTTCCAGTTGTTGCAGGTTTAGCTTTTTGCCTACCGATGCCAGGTCAATCGCCTGACCTCCAGCCATGCCGTGGGCACCACTGGCTTCGGTGAGCAGACTTAACATTTCGATACGATGTTCAGGGGTCAGCTCTTGGTGTTTGTCTTTGGCCAGAATCTCATAGGCCAGTGCCTGTAAAGCATCACCTGCGAGCATAGCGGTGGCCTCATTGAAAGCTTTGTGGCAGGTAGGGCGGCCGCGGCGAAGATCATCGTTGTCCATCGCGGGCAGGTCATCATGGATCAATGAATAGGCGTGGATCATTTCGACTGCGCAGGCAGGAATGTCCAGTAGATCAGTCGCGACACCCATGGCCTCACCCGCCGCATACACCATAGCGGGGCGGATACGTTTGCCGCCTCCGATAACAGAATAACGGATGGCTTCAGCCAGATTATGTTCCGGTGGGTCGTCCGAGGGCAGATATTTATCTAATGCGATGTCGACACGTTTCTGGTAAACGTCCAGACGTTTTTGGAAAGGGTGGTCCGACATCAGTCATCCAGTTCGATATCTTGTTCGATAAGTTTGCCGTTTTTTTCAACCAGTTGTTTGATCTTCAGCTCGGCGCTTTGCAATGCCTGCTGGCATTCAGTGCTAAGAGCAATGCCTTTCTCAAAGCGTTTCAGCGATTCTTCCAGGCTGAGATTACCCTGTTCCATATCGTCGACCAGGGTTTCGAGTTCGGTAAGTGCTTTTTCAAAATTCGGGGTCTTTTTAGCCATGGCAGGCATTTTAGCAAACTATTCGGCGAGGGATATAGCTATAAAGGGCCGAACTTGTAAAACAATTTAGTCGGTATTTGGGTTTTAGCTGACATGCAGAAAAACGAAAAACATTTCACCACAGAGGCACAGAGGACACAGAGGAAAACCTTATTATTGTTAACCGCGCCTGCCGCGGCTAACAATTAAAACCTCTGTGCTCTCTGTGCCTCTGTGGTGAATAAGCTTTTGACTTTATTTTTGACTTTCGCTTCTGCCCACTAGTGTCCATTTACAGTGTTATCGCTGTTTCGATTAGCTCGCTAACGCGCTGTACGGAGATGATATTAAGCCCGGCGATGGTGTCACCTTTTCTTGGCTGGTTGGCTTTTGGGATGATGGCTGTTTTGAAACCGTGTTTGGCGGCTTCGCGCAGGCGCTCCTGGCCGTTGGGTACGGGTCGGATTTCGCCTGCCAGGCCGACTTCGCCAAAGGTGAATACATCATTCGGTAGCGGTTTGTCGCGAAAGCTGGATAGTGAAGCAAGTATTATTGCCGTGTCAGCCGAGGTTTCGGTCAGACGTACGCCGCCGACGACATTGATAAATACGTCCTGGTCAAACATGGCGATGCCAGCATGACGGTGCATCACCGCAAGCAGCATGTTCAAACGATTGGGATCGAGGCCCAGGCAGACCCGTCGTGGGTTGTTGCTGTGGCTTTCATCAACCAGCGCCTGCAGCTCAATGAGTAGAGGACGGCTGCCTTCACGTGTTACGGTGATGATACTGCCGGGAACGGGTTGTTCGTGGCGTGAAAGAAATATCGCCGAAGGATTGCTGACGGTCTTTAGACCCTGTTCGGTCATGGCAAAAATGCCCGAGTTCATTGACTGCGCCAAAACGATTTTTGACGGCGCGTATCATGCGATAGCGTTCGCCGGGGTCGCCTTCAAAATATAAAACGGTATCTACCATATGCTCCAGCACACGCGGGCCGGCTAGAGTGCCTTCTTTGGTGACATGGCCTACCAGAAATAATGCAGTACCGGTCTGTTTGGCAAAACGAACCAGTTGCGCGGCACTTTCGCGCACCTGGGCGACGGCGCCGGGAGCCGATTGCAGAGACTCGGTGTATATCGTCTGAATGGAATCAATCACGATGACTCTGGGTTTTGCTCACGGCCAGGGTGATGATGTTCTCGACGCAGGTTTCGGATAATAGCTTCAAGCCTTTGTCTTCCAGGCCGAGGCGATGCGCGCGCATCGATACCTGCTGTAAAGATTCTTCACCAGTAACATACAGGCAGGGAAGCGTTTCGCTCAGGCTGGCCAGGCATTGCGTTAGCAGGGTAGATTTTCCGATACCCGGGTCGCCGCCGATGAGTGTCACCGAGCCGTGTACCAGTCCGCCGCCGAGCACGCGATCCAGCTCGGCGATACGAGTAGCGGTACGCATTTCTGCGTGCATCTGAATATCTTTTAGCGCCTGAATTTTTGCACCACCTTTTTTACCGGCAAAACCCTGGCGATTGTTGGTCGTGATGGCAGCGATCGTCTCACTCATGGTGTTCCATTCACCACAGTCGCCACATTGCCCTGCCCATTTTGAATGGCTGGCGCCGCATGCCGTGCAGGAATATAGGATTTTTGCTTTTGCCACGTTAACTCATGTCCGTTTATGGGTTTTATTGAGAGTTGTCACTCAGGGCTTTGTAGGAGGGTTAGCTTGCTCATCAGCATCCTCTGGTTCACTGATTTGTCCGGTATTATGTACTCTGGCCGTTTGGACTACGTTATTGGTCGATCGCAGAATTTCGATGGTATAGTCTTCGATCATCAGGCTGGTGCCGGCCTGTGGGATGATCTCCATATGTTCGAGAATTAAACCATTCAATGTTTTTGGACCATCGACAGGCAATGACCAGTGGAGTGCATTATTTATATCGCGAATATGGGTGTTGCCGTCGATAAGGTAAGTATCATCTTCCTGTTCATGTATGCCCAGTTTACGCGTTGGTGAGCCAGTAGTGAACTGGCCGACAATCTCTTCCAGGATATCTTCCAGTGTCACTAGCCCCTGGATGCTGCCGTACTCATCAACCACCAGACCTGAGCGTCGACGGTTGTCCTGAAATTTTAACAGTTGACGTGTCAGTGTAGTGCCCGCCGGAATGA
>CAWBXM010000158.1:0-10481 GCA_963792545.1 uncultured Gammaproteobacteria bacterium
ATGTTCAGATCTATTACGAAATAGTCCTGATAATCATCCAACCAGCTTGTCTCGCGACAATAGCAAGTAGGAACCACCTGATCCCATCCCGAACTCAGAAGTGAAACTACTCAGCGCCGATGGTAGTGTGGGGTCTCCCCATGTGAGAGTAGGACATCGCGAGGCTTTAATACCAAAAACCCGAACACAAATGTTCGGGTTTTTTTTTGTCTTCAATTAATAACTCATAGTTGCAAACCTATGGCAGATTCCAAATACTAAAATAGTATCTGCTGTGACCAAATTCGCACCTACAATTAAATTGGTTTCTGTTAAAATTCCTCGCCATGATTACCTATCCTGATATAGATCCCGTCGCGCTTTCCCTTGGACCTCTTAAAGTTCACTGGTACGGTTTGATGTATCTTGCCGGTTTTGTTGGTGCCTGGTTTTATGGGGTGCAACGGACAAAACGTGAAGATATTAACTGGACGCGCCAGATGGTAGAAGATGTTATTTTCTACGGTGCGATGGGTGTCATACTTGGAGGGCGTATAGGTTATACGCTATTTTATAATTTCCCAGAGTTTATAAATAACCCGATATCCATTTTTTATATTCATCAAGGTGGCATGTCTTTCCATGGAGGTATGTTAGGCGTTTTTATTGGACTATATCTTTATGGACGAAAGAATCATATGACCTTCTTTCAGGTCTCTGACTTTATTGCTCCCTGGGTTCCAATAGGGTTAGGTGCCGGCAGGATTGGAAATTTTATTAATCATGAATTATGGGGTCGGCCTATGGAGACAGTTATGCCGTGGGCATTTGATTACGGTGACCATATAGCTCGGCATCCTTCATCGTTATACCAGGCTTTAACAGAAGGTTTGCTGCTGTTTTTAATTTTATGGTGGTATTCATCAAAACCGCGACCTTATATGGCAGTTTCTGCCGTATTCATGATGTGCTATGGCAGTTTTCGTTTTCTCACCGAGTTTTACCGAATACCTGACACACAGTTAGGTTTTATCGCATTCGACTGGTTGACCATGGGTCAGCTTTTATCTTTACCGATGATTGTCTTTGGGATTGTTGTCTACTGGCTGTCGATAAGAAATATGAAGCCATCAGCAAATGATGATGAAACTGTTAGCTGAGTATAGGTTGAAGTTATGAAACAATACTTGCAACTGTGTCAGCGGATCATCGATGAAGGTCACTGGATTGAGAACAAGCGCACCGGCAAGCGCTGCCTGACCGTTATCAATGCTGACCTGTCTTATAATGTTGCTGATAACGAATTCCCACTGGTTACCACCCGCAAAAGTTACTGGAAGTCTGCCATCGCGGAATTGATCGGCTATCTGCGTGGTTACAGTAATGCGGCAGACTTTCGTAAGTTAGGCACTAAAACATGGGATGCGAATGCTAACCAAAATGAGGTCTGGCTAAATAATCCTTTCCGCAAAGGTGAGGATGACATGGGACGTGTCTATGGTGTCCAGGGTCGCAGCTGGCAGAAGCCGGATGGCGGCAGCGTAGACCAGTTGAAAAAGATAGTCGATAACCTGTCCAGTGGTATCGATGATCGCGGTGAGATCCTGACTTTTTATAATCCGGGTGAGTTTCACATGGGGTGTCTACGACCCTGTATGCATACCCACAACTTCTCGCTGCTGGGCGAAACACTCTATCTGACTTCTTATCAGCGCTCCTGTGATGTGCCACTTGGGCAAAATTTCAACCAGATACAGGTATTTACCTTGCTCAAACTGATGGCACAGATTACCGGTAAGCAACCGGGGCGGGCGTATCACAAAATTGTAAATGCACACATTTATGAAGACCAGCTTGAGTTGATGCGCGATGTCCAGTTGAAACGTGAGCCATACCCGTCTCCACAGCTGCACATCAATCCAGATATCCACTCTTTAGAAGACCTTGAAACATGGGTGAGCATGGATGATTTCGAAGTGACGGGGTATCAGTTTCATGAGCCTATCTCCTATCCATTCTCAGTATAGATCAGCAGGCTCTGTGTGATTGTCTCCCTCATCGCGGCCATGGACCGTAATCGTCTCATCGGCAATAACAACCAGCTGCCATGGCATCTGCCGGCAGACTTCGCACATTTCAAGGCGGTCACCATGGGTAAACCAATCCTCATGGGGCGTAAAACTTATGAATCTATTGGTAAACCATTGCCTGGCAGAACCAATATAGTAATAAGTAGAAATGCTGATTTGAAGATCGATGGCGTAAATTGTGTGACCACTTTTGAGCAAGTGATAGCGGCTATACCTGAAGCAGACGAATTGATGGTGATTGGCGGCAGTTCAATCTATGAAATGTTATTACCTAGAGTTGATCGACTATATTTAACCTATGTTAACGCCACTTTTGACGGCGATGCCTGGTTTCCAGAATTCGATATGGATCAGTGGCGTGAGGTCGATAGCGTGACACGTCTGGCCGATGAGAAGAATGCTTATGATTGCCGGTTTGTAACTCTTGAAAGAAAGTGAATGCAAAGAAAATAAAACTAAATTAATTTAGTTTTGAACTTTTATCGAGTCGATACCTCGAATTAAATGCAATTGATTTGTGAGACCCTTTAAGAAGAGCATCAGTAATGGTGCTCTTTTTTTGTCTGTTAATTTATCAGGCGCTATTGCTGAGATATTTTTCCGGTGGTTTTCGTGCACCGGGACAATTTAGTTGCAGATACTGGTAAGGTTTCTCATCGATTTTAATGGCCGTCAGCGCACCTCCCCACAAACATCCAGAATCGATTGCATAAGCGTTATTAATACTGTTTAAACCGGCATGAGGCAGTGTTGACCAGTGACCAAATATTATATCGTCATGCTGGCTGACTCGATCTGCCATTTCATACCAGGGAATAAGACCCTTTGCCTGAGTGCCCGGTGCACCTTTTGCACTGAATGACGGTATTCCCTGTGCATCACAATAACGTAGGCGCGTTAAAATATTAGTGATGAAACGATAACGTGACCAGCCAGTCAGTGACTCATTCCACAGATAAGGTTTGTCACCATACATATGTTTATAGAAGTGTATGTGGTAGTTACCCCTTAGGATTTTCTCAACTTCGTTGGCGTAAGACAGCGTTTGTTTTATCGTCCATTGTGGGTGGATGCCGGCATGAATCATAGTGATTTCTAGTGCTTCATCATAATAGGCCAGCCGTTGGTTGCGTAACCATTCAAGTAACACTGCTGCATCTTCTGCTGCTAACAGGGGGTCAAAGGTATCCTTTTTCCCTGGTTTTTGATGGTGGAAAGCAGTGGCTAGCAGGTGTAAGTCGTGATTACCTAACACGGTGATGGCATTGTCTTCGAGAGATTTTATAAAGCGTAAAGTTTGCAGAGACTTTGGTCCACGATTGACCAGGTCACCGCAGAACCAGAGTCGATCTTTGTCGCTGTTGAAGTTGATTTGAGTTAGTAGCGCTTTTAACTCATCTAGACATCCTTGAACGTCACCGATGGCATAAGTTGCCATAAGTATCACCTACATTATTATTGTTTTTTTAACTCTATCAGTCTGAACCAGCCTTTCGCAAGTGCTGGTTCGTCATTTAGTACTCGAAGTTGAGGGCAGGCTGCTAACACCTCTTCGAAAACCACATCAGTTCGTGTTGCAATATGGCGGATGAAAACACTTAGTAGGCGGCGAGCAATAGCAAGCTGTCCGGGTTTGAGGAATTTATCGAACAGGTAAATTTTGCCACCTGGTTTCAGCACGCGACTGGCTTCTTGCAGGGCGTGTTCGGAGGTGGGCACAACAGCAAGAATAAGGTGCATTACAATATAGTCAAAAGTGTTATTTTCAAATGGTAGTATCTGGCTATCGGCAGTCTGAAAATTGATGTTGAGTGAGGAATCAGCAGCACGTTTTTCTGCGAGTTGTAGCATGGCTGGCGTGATGTCAGTGCCGGTGTATCGGGCATTGTCTGGTAGGTAAGGTATATCTAAGCCGCTACCAATGCCGTTAATAAGGATATGTTTGTCGCTCGTGCCTTTTATTTCATCGCTGAGGCGTAACAGACTTTTTCTACGGTAAGCGTCAAGCGGGCCAGAAACCATGACATCGTAAATTGGCGCGAGTAATGTATAGCTGTGTTTTAGCGCCATAATTTAAGTTAATGCGTAAAAGTATGACTAGTGAAGTGTATTGGGCACACTTAGCTGAAATGCAGGAATATCCGCGTCAAATTTTTCACCAGTATCGGTTAGCATCTGGTAGCTGCCATGCATGGTGCCAAAGGGTGTATTCATAAAGGTGCCAGAGGTATACTGAAAACCTTCTCCGGGTTGTAAACGAGGTTGTTCGCCGATAACGCCGTCACCATTAACTTCTTGAATCATGCCGTCACCATCGGTGATAACCCAATGTCGAGTCAGTAACTTGGCGGGCATGGAGCCATTGTTACGGATCGTAACCGTGTATGAAAACGCATATTGACCGTTTTCCGGATCTGATTGTTCAGCAATGTAGGCAGGTTGTACCTGTATGTCGATTTTATTCATAATAGCTTCCATTTTACGCGATGAAAACAGGATAATAAAAAATAATTATACCACTGTCTATTGCCTGAATTTGCCTAATTGATGAAAGGTTTTTGACAGGTAATCCGATGTTTAAATCTTTGTAACATAGCGAAAATCGATCGTTATTGTACGGTTAAAACTTTATGATGTGCTTTTCTTTGCCTCCTCTGCGTGCCTGGCGAGAAAAACTGTTCTATGTCTATATACATTAAAGACTGATGGTTTTCAGGTAACCAACCCTTTAACTCTGAACATAGGCATATAAACGCACAAAATCAGCTACAGATAATTCTTCAGCGCGCTGACTGGGGGATAATCCCGCTTGCTCTATTTGTTCGGCTGAACACAGGCCTTTCAGCGTGTTTTTTAAGGTTTTTCGGCGTTGTGAAAAAGCCTGTCTAATCAGTTTTTCATACAAAGAAAAATCACCTATCGTATTTTCAAATTGTGTTTTTGGTTGCAGTCGTAAAATAGCAGAGTTAACTTTAGGGGCGGGTTGAAAGGCATACGGTGGTACTTCGAACAATGCTTGTGTTTCACAGAAAGTTTGCAGCATGACGCTGAGACGTCCATAGCTTTTCACTCCAGGTGTAGCAACAATACGGTCGACGACTTCCTTCTGTAGCATGAAATGCATGTCCTGTATTAAGTGTCGATAGCCGAGTAAATGAAACAACACTGGTGTAGAAATGTTGTATGGCAAGTTACCGACGATACGAAGTTTTATTTCGTTATCATTAAGTGACTCTCTTTGCTTTGACAGGAAGTCTGAAAAATCAAATTTGAGAACATCACCCTGATTGATCAGTAATTTATGTTTATTGTTTATATCTGCGATGGTGCAATAAGTTATCAGTTTTGGAATGATGTCACGATCCAGTTCAATAACATTTAGCTGATGCAGTCGTGATAATAAAGGTTTTGTCATCGCGCCCAGGCCGGGGCCAATCTCAATCATTAAATCATCGGGTTGGGGTTGAATGCTATCGACAATATGATTGATGACTGATTTGTCTACCAGAAAGTTCTGGCCAAATCTTTTTTTAGCGTAGTGTTGCATCTGAATACAGTTACCGGTGCTGACTTAGTTCGATAGCCATGTCGATGGCTTCCAGTAAACTAGTATTACTGGCATTGCCCGATGCGGCCAGATCCAGTGCGGTGCCATGGTCGACCGAGGTGCGCACATAAGGTAACCCGAGCGTGACGTTTACGGCTTTACCAAAACCGCTATATTTAAGCACAGGTAAACCCTGGTCATGGTACATAGCAAGAACCGCATCAGCCTGGTTTAGATATTTAGGTGTAAAAAGAGTATCGGCAGGTAATGGCCCAGTCAGGTGTAGTCCCTGTTGGTTTAGTTTATTGATGACGGGTGTAATAGTGTTTATCTCTTCTTTGCCAAGGTTGCCATCTTCGCCGGCATGTGGATTTAAGCCACAGACCAGTATCCTGGGTTGCGATATACCTGCCTGATGTCTTAAAAAATTATCTAATATGTTCAGTGTTTCGGTTAGCGATGTTTGAGTGATCGCCTGACTGACTTCAGATAGAGGCAGGTGTGTGGTTGCCAGTGCAACACGCAAACTCCTGGTTGCTAGCATCATCACTGGGGTGGCATTCGATTTGTCTGCAAGATATTCGGTGTGACCGGTGAAAGTAAAACCGGCCTGATTGATAATACTCTTTTGAACCGGACCAGTGACCATGGCATCCACTTTGTTCTGTTGACACAGATCATGAGCAAGGTCGAGCATCTGTAGAACGTAGGCGCTATTATCTGGGTTAAGTTTCCCTGCCTGATTATCACCCGTTAATGTCAGCGGAATGAGGTTAAGTTTTTTAGACTGATAGGAGGCCGATAAATCATCGAGATTGTCATGTATCTGGAAGTCGATGTCTGTACCAAGTTTCTGCGCACGGTCGCGCATTAATCTGGGGTCAGCAATAATATATAGTTCTGTATTATTGCCTGTTATAGGCTGTTGTCTGAACAGGCTTAGACAGATATCCGGGCCGATACCTGCAGGCTCGCCAGAGGTGATGATGATTTTGGTATTATCTGCAGTCATTGAGGGTATATAGTAACACTACAGAAAAAACCGCTGGCCTGGATTCTTCTGTAGTATGGAGTTAGCGTTCAGGCTTATTTATCGATAAATTCAACGTAAGCCTCGTCACGAATACGGCGTAACCAGAGGCGAAGCTCTTCGTCTATCTTGCGGGCTTTAATAGCATTTCGAGCCTGGTTTTCTTTGTTTTCTTTTCCCTGGTTATGTTGGCGCCGATCCAGTACTTCTATAATGTTCCAGCCAAAAGGGGTTTTGAAAGGTTGTGATATTTCATTTATTTCCAGACTACTGGCAACGTTTTTAAAGGCGGGAGCAAAATCAGTGGTGTTAGTCCAGCCTATATCGCCACCTGTGACTTTAGTTTTTGGGTCTTCGGAAAATTCGCTGGCGAGCTCGGAAAAACTGTATCCATCTGCAATTTTTTGTTTTAACTCTAATAGTTTTTCACGTGCCTGATCATCACTGACCTCACTGCTGGTACGAATTAGAATCTGCCGAACTTTTGATTGTTGCACCATGATCATATTATTGGAGCTGCTGACTAATTCAAGTATATGATACCCACTGGCGCTCTGAAGTGGTTTTGATATCTCGCCGGGATTGAGATCTTTCACTGCATCGACGAATAACTGGGGTAACTCATTGGCTTTACGTTCACCTAGATCGCCACCTTTTAATGCATTGCGACCATCGGAATATTTGATGGCCATATCCTCAAACTCTGAACCACTTAGGATTTTTTTATAAACAGAGTCAGCTGTTGCTTTGGCTTTTTGAAGTGCATCAGGTGATGCGGTTTCTGGGGTGGCAATTAAAATTTGTCGTATGCGGTAACTGATGCGTGATGAATCTTCATTTTCATTTTGATCGATGTACTGACGTACTTCCTGGTCGGATACGTTTATTTTACTCGCGACCACACGTTGCTGAAGTTGATTGATAATAATCTCATTACGCGTCTGTTCACGAAAACGTGTGTAATTCAAACCTTCCGCTTCAATCGTATCGCGGAAATCTTCGAGCGACATTTTGTTGTTTTTTGCCAGTTGTTCCAACATGCGGTTCAGCATTAGATCGTCAACCGTAATGCCAAATTGTTTTGCCAGTTGTAGCTGGATGGTGTCACGGATCATCCTTTCCAGCACCTGTTTTTTTAAGGCTTCAGGATCAATACGTGAAAGCTGGCTCAGCTCCAGTTGTTTGCGAAAATCAATAACCCGATTGTCTAGCATGATTTTTGTGATTACATCCTCGTTAACCACAACAACGATTTCATCTAATGGTTTTAATTCGGCATGGCAGATAGTGCTGACACTGAATAGCAGTAAGAAGGTCAGCTGAAATATCTGCCTGACAGGTATTATATTATTTAGTAAAAATCGTTTATCGGAAAACATCGGTGTAGCCATAAATAGATTGCTCTAATGTAGATCGGGTTTTACTGCCGGACAAACTGCCCAGGCCTTTAAACACGAATTGTACCAGTATTGAGTTCTCATAGGCACTTTCACTGCTGGTTGATGTCGAGGTGTTCTGTATTCGCCGCTGTGCTAATAGTTGAATGGACCAGCAACAGCTATCGTAAGTAATGCCGGCAATAGTGTCTAAACCTTTGTCATCTTTTAGCGAATAGTTCCAGCGTGCGATGCCAGTGTAGTTTTTGTTAATGGCATAGACAAAAGAAGTGTCGATCTGTTCAATATCAATACTGTTATCATTTAAGCGTTTGCGATAGCCGATATTAAACAGATGTCTTGCATCCGATTGATAATGCAGGAAGTAATCGTCCTGTGAAAGAGTGTTGTTTGCTGAGTCCCATTGCAGGTTTATATCGCCTTGCCAGCGCCCCCATTTGGTACTAAGCGCGGCAACTATATCAGACTGCCTGCGAGTATCGACAGTGTCTCCGCTAAGGGCAACTTTTCTGTCTTCAAAATAAAGTATCTGGCCAATACTGGCACGAAGGAATTCAGTGCCTGTGTTCGGATCGATTATTCTACTGGTCAGAGACAGTGTGAGCTGGTTAGTGTCACCAATCCGGTCGCCGCCAATAAAACGGTTATCTCGAAACAGTTGGGCAATGGTGAAATCCGGGCTACTGGTATCAAACAGAGGCGTATTTGTCTGATTCTCATACGGTATGTATAGATAATACAGCCTGGGTTCGAGTGTTTGTTGATAGCCGTCACTGAGTGGGCGTTCAAAAAACAGGCCGGCATCGACACTGCTTATTGGCAGGTTGCGATTATCAACATGTATTGTTGTGCCAGGCGTCGTTTCATTGCCGTCGGTGCCCACATTATATTGCGTATGGCTAAACTTAACTGCCGGGTCGATAAACCAGGCGGCGCCACTGAGGGGCAGATGCAGTCCCGGAGTTAGAGTCAAACGGGAGCCGGTGATATTTGTGTTGTTCTGATGGTCGAAGTCAACGTATTCTGACCCCAGTGTAAATTGCAATGGCGTTTGTGGTATTTCAGTATTGCCGGTCAGGGTTAGCTGTGGCAGGCGCTCATAAGGACGATCGCTTATCGCGATGGAAGCGTCGATAGTTTTGATGTCCTGCAGTAATGCCCTCATGTGCCAGCTACTTAGATCGTAATTTAATTCGGCAGAGCGATTTAAATGAGTCTGACTGGTGGTGCCAAGACTGTTTGAAAAGTCGTTGAAGTAATTTAAATCAGAGACATTCTGTATATCGGTGTCAAACGCCAGGTTAGACATGATGAGTGAATGTTGCTGATATCTATACTGATAGCGGTCATCATGGGTGATGTTATCGTTGGGTAGGTAAGCGCCTTCAAACTCGCCGGTAGTCGACGGTGTTAAATAACGATAATCGGCACCTAATTCAAGGCCGCGTTTTGCCATATAATGGGGTGTGAGCACGGCGTCCTGATTGGGCGCGATATTCCAGTACCAGGGCACGGCCAGGTCAGCACCTCCTGATGAGGAGCCACCGATCACGGGAAATAATAGACCGCTGCGACGTTTGTCGCTGGTAGGGAACCTTATGTACGGCGTGTATAAAAACGGAACCCCTTTGAAACGCATGACAGCATCTTCCGCACTACCCTGCTCGTCATCGTGGTCCAGATATAACTCATCCGCTGTAAGTAACCAGTCCGGGTCGAAAAGCTCGCAGCTGGTAATGCTGGCATTATATAAGATGGTGTGTTTTATCTTATCCTGCTGATCGTCAGTCTGGTCGCTGGAAATGATTTTTTCCGCGCGGCCTTTCATGTCGCTGCCGAGAAGAAAAAAAGTATTATTATAAAATGTTCCCTTCGAGCGGTCGGTTATTTTTTTTGAGCTCATACTGATCTCGCCTTCATCCGTATCTAATGAGAGATCCTCCGTATCAATATGTACATCGCCTGAGAACTGGATCACATTGCTCTGTTTGTTGTAGTCAGCGTGGTCTGCTGTGATGCGTATTTTATTTTGTTCGATGATGACATTGCCATCAAGCGAAATCATGCCATCATTGCTTGATTCGGTGGAGTCCGCGCTGATCTCCGTGTTATCAATATTTTTTTTCGAAAAGGAGGGAGGTTTAATATATCGAGCTGCAGTTTTATTCTTTACCGGGCAGAGATCGAGGGTGGCTGGAAGCTGTTTTTCAGTTGTGGATGAAGAAGTGTTTTCGCTGGTATCAGCATGGCTGCTCTGTGAAATCATCGTCATCAATATGGCGATAAAAATAAAGGAGGCATGGGTATAGTGTGGACTTTTTCCACACATATAAATAAAAAGTTTAATGGGTAAGTTTATTAATAACAAACGTATTATCTGCTTGCTTTAGTTAAGTGTTAAATCTTAAGTTTTGGACAAGTCTGTGGTTATTTGGATG
>CAWBXM010000159.1:0-21614 GCA_963792545.1 uncultured Gammaproteobacteria bacterium
CACGGTCGAGATAGTCGGTAATCTGCTCTTGTGAAAGGATGTCGGATGAGAAGCTCAGATAAGCTGCAGCAAATTCCGAGTCGGCCGACTGCACGCTGATTGCGGGCACCTGTGCCTCGACGGGCAGGTCATTACGTACTTGATCAACCTTGGACGAAATGTCAGCCAGTGCTTTTGTCGAATCATAATTGAGCTTGAGTCGCGCAGTAATGATTGAGATGCCCTGTAAACTTTTTGACTCGACGTAGTCGATACCTTCTGCTGCGCTGATGGCACGCTCCAGTGGAGTGGTAACGAAACCGCGTACTAGCTCTGCACTGGCACCGACGTAAACAGTCGAAATCTGTACGGATGCGTTTTCGCTGAGTGGATACTGGCGTACACTCAGCGAGTTCCATGCATTAAGTCCGGCGATAACAATAATCAGGTTAAGTACTATCGCTAGCACCGGGCGTCGGATAAACAGATCGGTAAAGCTATTACTCATGACAACGTAACTCAGGAATCAGACGGATGCGGGTCGAGACTGGGTTTGGGTGCCAGTGTGTTATCGATTTTTACCTTCATGCCGCTACGCAATTTAAAAACACCACTGGTGACAATGGTCTCGCCAGCCTTTAGACCATCGATAACATCGATAAAATCACCACGTGCCTGTCCCAGTTGGACAAACTGCTGGCGCAACACCTTCTCGGTCTCACCAGATTGTTCATTTTGCTGTTCTTCTATCACAAAAACAGAATCACCAAAGGTGGCATAGGCAATCGCAGTTACAGCAACCGGTAATACCGTTTGTTTTTTCGGCATGACTACGTTGGCGGTGGCAAACATACCTGCTCGTAGTACTTCATCGGGGTTTGAGATCTTTGCACGTACTCTTACACTGCGTGTTGCCAGATCCACATCAGGGTTGGTCGCAAGTATCGCGCCGATAAAGGGTGTGTCTGGTGCAGCATCAACGGTTACTCTTACCTCCAGACCGGGTTTTAGACGCAGAAGTGTTTTCTGCGGAATCGAAAAATCGACATAGATCGGATCGAGGGTATGCAAGGATACGATGGCATCACCCTCGCTTAAGATTTGGCCGATGTTAACTAGTCGTAGTCCCAGTCGACCGGAAAATGGCGCCAGAATCGTTTTTTTCGCAATCAACGCACGGATGTTATTCGCCTGTGCGACGGTTTCTTTTACTTTAGCCTCAGCAGTGTCCAGAGCGTCTTTCGATGACACGTTTTGTTTTCTTAGCTCGCGTACCCGGGTGAGGCTCGCTTTGGCAAGTGCAGCCGTGGCCTCCGCTGAAGCGAGTTGAGCATTTTCGCTTGCTGTGTCCAGCTGGATTAACACATCGCCAGTGTTTACCATGGAACCCGACTCAAAGTTAATCTGTGTTACTCGACCACCCGCTTCGGCACTTACATTGACACCCTGCACAGCCGTAACGTTAGCTGTGGCGGTAATTATTTGTTCCCACTGCGTTTCCTTCACCACCATGGCAGTAACCGTTTCCGGCGGTAGTACCATGTTTTGGGCAGCTTCACCCATCGCCGTAAACTGGCCGAGCTTGGTGAAAGTGATGGCACCAACCAGCAGAGACACAGCAAATGTTGCGAAGAGTATTTTTTTCATCATGAGTATTTCGTAACGATAGTTATTGTGTGTTTCATTGATATAATATACCAATGCTATTCTGATAGGTAAAAATGTCCCTATGTTGTTCCTATGTATTGCAGCTTAATTTACTAATGGATGAGCATAAGTTTCACTCAAATCTTCAGGCCAACGTATAAACCGAGCGCCACCTAAACGTGAATCTGTAACAGTGATTTCTTCGCCATGCCATTGGAAGATACGTAGAGCAATCGATAACTCTGGACCATAACCGCCAGTGCCGCAATCTCTGCTAGCATCAAGTCGTTTAAAGGCATCAAATATCTGATTACGTTTATCTTCAGGAATGCCAGAGCCATCATCAACATCTATTTATTTTACCTATACACTTTAAATCAGGCCGTTCAGTTTTATTATTCCAATACCAGCTAGAATCACCAGCACTTATTTTTATACCGCCTAGCCAACGGTCCGGTGGGTCTAACGACAACCAGCTATGCGCTCCGGCAAGTACCTTCTTGCCGTTATCGGTGATTGATAGCAAACGATGTTGCCAGGGCTTTTTTAAATCGTCTTTTGAAATTTCAAAAACAGCTTGAGAGACTTGCATCATTGATTGCAGGATAAACCAGTACATAATATCGCCAAGCCAGGGCAGCGGATCACGTACTCTCATCAGCTCTCCGAAAAGCTGTCCAGCTGTTTTGTTTCCTTCGTTGAGTAGTTCAAGCGTCAGGTGTTCAGTAAGGCTCAGACCATTGCGTGTGGAAGGCAGCTCCTGAAGATGGCGCAATAATGCACCACGCATATTAGGCAGGTGTTTAATATCTTTTGAATTTATAATCTCAAATAAAGGCAACGGCGTCGATTCGCCTAAGGCATGCCACACCTGTTCTCCCAGTTTCAATTGTTGCTGGCTAACAGCCTGGCGTTGTTGCCAGAGCAGACGAATGGCTTCTGGCGGTAACTGTCCCAGCCCAATAAATCGGGCCGAACCTGGAAAATGGTTAATCGATACCAGTTCCAGTTTTTCTGGCAATGCTTTTCCAGATACCGCATTTTCTGCAAAGTAAGTCAGTAGTTTGGCTAATATCAGTTGATCATAACCATCATGTTCAAACCACAATACAATGCGCTCATACTGTTGTGCAGCAAGTTTCAGCCTGGCATCTGCATTTTCTAAATAGGCGACAGTAGCACTTAGTGTTTTATCTGCGTGTGAATCGTCCAGTATCTTCTCGAAAAGAGGATCATAAGATTCATGCAGGAACTTAGCGCGGGTTTTTATAAAATCATCATTCTGAATAATCGGACCCTGACCATATGGGTCAGAATATCCAAGAAAATCACCGCTGAATCCGCCCGCAGGTAAAGTTGAACTCAGGTCAGTTCCACAGCGGATGTGCAGCGTTTTAAACGCTGCATCCGGTGCTAAAGCTTTTGTCTTTATCGCATCACTGGCTTGTCTCATTGCCTCAATATGGGTTTTTAATTTAGCCCAACTTGGCAAACCTAACTCACGGGCAATAACAAGTTGAGCGTCATTTAACTTTGCAGTAGTCAGCGTGTTATTTGAAAATTTAGGATGATGTTGTTTAAAGCGTAATAACGCCGCGTTGTCAGCTACACTTTTATCAGTACTTACATCAGCGTGAAAAGCTTTGAGTAGTTCTTTAGCGCGTTTCTTTTGTTGTTCGAGATTAATGCGAAACGGAGTCTCACCGTGTGGAGTTGGCTTAGCCATTTAAATTACCTTTTCAAATATCTGTGTCCGCCACCCAGATGGAAAAGGGAATTACATAGCTTTATGTACTATTGGATCTTGGGCGCAGCCCTTTATGCGGACACAGTGGCTTTGATCAAGCCAGATTTGAGTTTGCCTTGTGGGGTTGGTTAAGTCAATAATTGGGGTGCTCTCTGACTGGTTTGTTTGCATAAATGTACAACTTGTAACAGTAAAAAACATTGAATAACCAGACTTCGTCACCAAATACACTGAATGACTTCTCATTCTCAACAGCAAATAACCATTGGGGTCAGGCCTTACATTTCAGATAATATAAATTGTAAGGCCGCCTGACCCGGTTTTATTTGACCCCAAATATTCGTTACTGAGATGCGCCATGTAGCAAAGTATGACCTGGAATACCTTTTTGATGCGCGCTTGTTTGATTCGCTGATTTTGTCCCTGACATTATCGTCAATCCTGCAGTCTGCTCGATCTGGCTGGCAAATGTATCCAGTGGTTGTGGCACTGCTATACCATAACCCTGTGCGTAATCTACGCCTATTTTTTCCAGCTTTTTCAGGATGGCATCATTTTCGACGAATTCTGCAATCGTTTTTTTACCCATGACATGACCGATTTCATTGATCGATTTAACCATTGCATTATCAATAGGATCAGTTACGATCTCTTTGACGAAAGCGCCATCTATTTTAAGATAGTCAACGGGTAGTTTCTTGAGGTAGGTAAAGGACGACAGCCCGCTACCGAAATCATCTAGCGCGAACTCGCACCCTCTATTTTTGAGTGCATTGATAAATGATACAGCCTTGTCAAGATTATCCATAGCCGCTGTCTCGGTAATTTCAAAGCAGATGCTACCCGGTTGAATACCTCCTGAATCCAGTGTTTCCAGAATAAAATGAAGGAAAGATTCATCACATACCGACTGCCCTGAAAGGTTGATCATCAATGTGGGAGGTTTGTTTTCGCATTGCCATGCCTGCAGCCACTGGGCGGCATGCTTGACTACCCATGTATCAATACTAATCATCAGGCCATAGCGTTCTGCCGCCGGGATGAATCTAGCAGGTTGAATGAGCTCACCATCCATGCCAATCATGCGCACCAGTATCTCGACATGTTCAGCTTGTTTAGCATGACGGCCTACAGGCACTACCGGTTGAAAATACAGGCGAAGTCGATTTTCTTCCATCGCTTGCTTGATTTGCCCGACACTATCCATTTCATTACGGCGTTGCACGATAGACTGGTCATCGACATCAGCAACTCGCACCTGATTTCGACCTGAATGTTTCGCCTCCAGACAGGCCATGTCAGCGGTGCTCAGAATTGTAGCCATGTTGCCGCTATCAGGCTTAATTGGAACAACACCGATACTCGCGCCAACTGAAAACATCTTGTCCTTCCATGAAAATCGAAAACTTTCGGCTGCTTTTCGCAGTGCTTCAGCAGCGCGTGTGGCACCCATCAGGTTACAGTTTTTCAATAACACGCCAAACTCATCTCCACCCAGTCGCGCAATGAGATCTGATTGCCGTAATTGATTGTAAAATATAGCCGTTAACTGACACAAAAGTTCGTCACCTGCTGCATGTCCACAGGTATCATTAATAATCTTAAATTGATCAAGATCAATATAAAGTAATGCATTATTTACTTGTGTGCCAGCAGATTGCCGAATCAATATTTCGAACTCCCGTTCGAAGGCTCGCCGGTTTAACAAACCAGTCAAAGTATCATGATTTGCCTGGTGATAAATATGACGATTTTTTTCGGATGAACGACGGATAACAAGAATGGCAATGGCAAGTCCAAATATCAGTGCAACGCTGGCCAATATAAACATAAGACGTCGAGATTTAGAGTAATCATCATTGGCGGATGTCAATGCATGCTCAGCAGACATTCGTTCGAGATCAACCAGTTCGTTCAGTAAGCTCAAAAGGATTTCCTGTTGTTTCCCGGCCGCATCGACGGTAGCAGCGATCTCACTGGCAGATGAATCGCTTAACAGGTTGTCAGCTGCAATATCATTAAGTGGTTGAGCTACCCGTGCGGCATCATTGAGTCTGGTATGTATTTCTTTTTCACGTGTATCCATTTGTTTGGTTAGAAGTTTATCGCGTGCTTCCCGATACATACGAGCATGATTCAGGAAACTTATGAATTCCTCATCACGTTTGAATATATCATTACTCAATGCCATCGTCTTTAGGCTATTAGCACGCAGGCGGATAGCATCGCGCATTGTGTTGGCTGCCTCTGTCTTGGCGTTTGTCTCTTCGACTACATTAGTCATACTGAGGTTGAGATCCTGTAATTGCCGGAGAGCAATGTATACCAGAAGGGACATCAGCACGAGGATGGCGCAGAAGCCTAAGGTGATAATCAATTTTGTATCGTCTTTCAATTTCATGATGATTATTTTGGGCTATCCGTATACTATTCTGGTGTCTGTGACACTATTGCTGAGCCGTTAATTATTTCTACATGTATAAGTTTATCGGCTGACCCTGGAATAACTTAAAGCTAATTTATCGTATTATTGAAAAACCCGGGAATGCATCAGAATTTAATTTTTTCACGCTATATTTTTACGATATAGATAGTGAAAACCCGATCGTGAAAAACAATGATGTAGTTTTGGGGAAGAGTAAAAACTCCAATTTTTTGGTATTTTATGCTTAACGTAAACCAAAAATTTAAAAATCAAATTACACGAACATTTTGTTCCGATACGCTTAATAAAATTCCAGTTATTTGCGACGTTATATCTTTGACTATAAATAAAAATCCGCTTAATGCGACGCTCAACTGCTAGTTAGTCGCACGATTTACCACAAGTGCTTACGCAATAGTTAGAGGTTAACGTGTGTGCTTTTTTACTCATTACATTTTTAATCGACAGGGGCTATTATCAAAAAACATACGGCCACTAAGCGCAGCTTGCCCGTGGTAGAAGGTCTAAAATCAGACTATCGGTTAGTAAAAAACTTTCTCAAAGGTATTGCAGGTCATCAGGTCAATCTATAGTGAGAACTGTGTTCTGACACATATTTAATCCTAATTTAAACATGTCGAAATATCATACATAATAAGTTACGTAACTTATTGATACTAATGTTTGAGCTGACCATATGGCGCAAATTCGATTGATTCTGTAGAGATATATGGGTGAAGTTCATCTATAATCATCAATTCTGTTGGAATAATTTACAGTTTTTGATTATTTGTGGTTTATTTTTGATGCCAGCTCTTATTATAAATATGTTAATCGCGTGCTATCAGTCTTCATAAGGCACTGGCATATATATTGCAACTAGTTAATAAGGCGTCTAACCGTGTACTTTTCTGGTTAGCGCTATAAGCCCCCAAATGTGAAAAAATGACTAATGTTATCGGATAACTAAAGAGTTGCAGGATTCGTGCGGCTACTAACAAATGAAAAAATAGTTATGCAAAGGAAAAGGGTGGGTAGGTATGAAAAAGCTAGATAGGAATCTAACGATTGTATTTGCAGCGGGGTTGATGTCGTGTTTGGTGTCGGTCTCGGCGAATGCTGATACGGTGAAGCTGTTTAATGAAACATTTGACAGTGTGAAAGGATTCAATTGCGACTGGAGCTATGGATTCTGCGACAAGCGTAAGTATGGTGTGCCTTCTCAGGCAAATGGTGCTGATAATGACTGGACTGGTGTTCGTTTCGAACGTCCGGATAGTGGCAGGATTCATAAAGATGTTGGCGTGCAAAAATATGGTGGTGGCACTAACCTGACGCACACGGTAGCCGTAAAGGATGATGCAGGTTTAATGTTTGCCCTGGATACTACGGGTTTTGAAAACATAAGTTTAAGTTATGACTGGCGCACTTTCTACGATGGCAGCTACAATGAACCGGACGAGTTGGTGGTGGGATACTTTGTCGGTGATGTTACAGCAGGTTTGCCTGCTTCTCAGGTAAATGGATTTAAGAATACACTGGATTTACGAAACGCGGCTCATGGTGGTGTTGACGGTGACTGGAACTGGGGTAATACCACTGGCGGTAACAACGGTGAGTGGGTAGAAATTTTCCGTGGCGGACCAAATAACAACTGGTCAACAGAAAATATTTTATTGGGTATTGATGTAGCGAATGCCGGAGCTATCTCGATAGCTTTTTGGGCGGATGCTGATAACTGGGCAACCGGAAAATTTGATAATGTGATGGTTTTTGGTGATAGCGTTTCTGCTGTGCCAGTTCCTGCCGCTATCTGGTTATTTGGTAGTGGGCTTCTAGGTTTAGTTGGTTTAGCGCGAAGTCGTAAAATCTAAACACAGTAAAAATATTAAATTAGTTAAAAGCACATGCTTATTCCAAGCATGTGCTTTTTTTATGGCTGCAGACATCTCGTTTTTTGTTTGCTTAGGTTATCAGTAAATCAAACCATTGAAAAATTGTGCTCCGATTACAATTGTCTCTAATAGTAGTGAAAACTGTGTTTTGACTGCATTTAAGTTGATCTAAGGTATCTATCAGAATGACCTGAAGATCAATGAGGTCAGACTCGATTGAAATTGAGCATTGTGTTCGGTCTAAAACCCAGCAACAATCCCACCAACAACCCGATCCGTCTCTTTAAACTGCCCAAAACTAAAGGGGTCGGTGACAAATCGAAACTAAAGGGATCGGTGACAAATGATAATCATTCGCGAATGTCACTGACCCCTTTAATCCGACTTTTTGTAGTACTGATAAAGATCTGTTTATAATGAATTGAGCCATTGACTAATAACCAGTGTTAATTCTTCACCCCGGTCTTCATAATAATGGTCTGAATCTGCAACCATTACCTGCTTTGATTTTTCATCACCGGCAGCTTTAATCAAACGTAAACGCTCGGGCGCCATTTTTATTACTGCCGGATAATCGTTATCTGCGTACACATCTAATACCGGTACAGTTAACTGGTCCAGCGGAAACGGCTTTTCCATTGGCTGTTTATAATCTGTTGCACCCATGCCAATGCCAACATAAGCGTCTATTTTCTGAGATATCTCAGCTTTAGCCTGAGCCTCAATCCATGCCATCGCCATATGCGCACCACAACTATGTGCAATTAATACCACTTTATTATCTGGCCCACTAGCAGCCTTCTCCAGAGTATAATTTACCGCTGCATCTATTCTTGGAATAGCTTCTGCGAAAATGGGAACATAATCGTAATATTTTGCCTGTTTTTCAAGAACCGGCATTTGCACTGATAAAGTACTCCAGCCTGATTCAACCAGACCCACTCTCAGTGGATTAATCGCGTCCTGCCAGTCAGGATGAAAACCCCGACCATGCAATATAATGGCAATGCCTGTAACTTCATCTGCTTCAGTGTAAATACTGAGAAATTCATTATCTTCTGCCTTTAAAAAAACAGCGTCACCGTCAAGTATGGCATCAACAATCTCAGCAGCCATACGTTTTTCCCGTGTTAAATCAGACGCATATACAGGTGGCAGGCAAGCGAAAAAGATCGTTATATTTATAACTATATATTTTAGGAATTTCATAATGTAATACTGCTCTTACTATTGTTCTTCATAATAAAACACCCGGCATTTATTACTGATCCATCTGATTTCAATGATATAGCGTGTAAATCTATGTTTTAACCAGAGCATGGTCAACATATAGCCTGATAAAATAACTGCTTATTTGATTAAAAATAATATAAATAATTCCGCGACTCTCTGACATTTTTCACTGAGGATACCGGAAAAGTCTACAAGAACACAAACATGGACACCCACAAATCGGGAGATCTGGGGGCAGTATATTTATTAAAATATCTAGTAATCCATAAAAGTTAATGCATTTTTAGGTTGACCGTGAATGTCTGCTTACTCTCCTTGTGTTGCTTGCATAGGAATAAACCCAGGTAAAGCTTCAACTCGTTTCAGCCATGCATGTATTGCTTGATAACTGTTAAGAGAGACATTACCTTCTGGTGCATGTGCGATATAAGTATAGTTTGCAATATCCGCTATCGTTGCGTGGTCACCCGCAAGCCATTGCCTATCTTGTAAATGCGTTTCCAGTGTTTCCAGTAATGCATGTGAATTTTTAATCGCGTTCTCATAATCCAGGCTAGCAGCAAACACAGTGACCAGGCGTGCGGCTGCAGGCCCATAAGCAATTTCACCTGAAGCAATAGATAAGAAACGTTGCACGTTCGAAGATTCTTCGTTACCTAAGGGTAACCAGTTACGTTTTGTATCGTATTTAGATGCCAGATAAACGAGAATAGCATTCGAATCAGCAATGGTGACCGGACCATCTTAGAGTACGGGAACAGCACCAAAAATATTTTTTTCCAAAAAGTCTGATTTTTTGTGATCGCCGTTGCCGAGGTCTACGGTGATTATTTCTACATCCAAACCGAGGATGGAAAGGAAGTTTTCAACACGGTGTGAATGGCCTGAAAGTGGGTAGCGATAAAGCTTGATTGTTGACATGATTCAACCTCATTAAAGTAATAAATAATAAACTTTGACGAAAACTTTTAAGTACTCGCTGAAATTGAATTTGCATTTGTTGTGCCATATTTTTTTTGTATAAATATAAGCTGTTGTTATAAATGGTTTTATTATTGTTACTATAGGGTAAGCTATTCAATGAATATTCGTTATTTACGAATATTCATAATTTTCTTGACGAAATCACATGAATCGAGTTCGTTTTTATTTTCCGAAATAGAATCAACGTCGAAAATACCTATAACAATCCCTTGAAATTTATAAGTCTTTCTTAACTCATTACTTCCTTAAACTAACAGTTATCCACATAGTCCATATTTATCTGCTGAGAAAAAATAAATGCATATCCCGTTTAACAATCGATACGTAACTTTAGGTGATACGTTTTACGTAAAGACAAAACCCACAGTGGTGTCCAGCCCGACATTAATTAAATTTAATGACGAGCTTGCACATACTCTGGGCTTGCTAACGACTGATGTCGATGCAGCAGAGGTTGCGGCATTATTCTCGGGTAACGTTATACCTGGTGGTGCTGAGCCACTCGCCATGGCCTATGCGGGACATCAATTTGGTTCATTTAATCCACAGCTGGGAGATGGTCGTGCGATCTTACTAGGTGAGATCGGCACTGCTGATGGCTCATATTTTGATATGCAGTTAAAAGGTTCCGGGCGTACTTTCTATTCTCGCGGTGGCGATGGCCGTGCGGCTTTAGGACCTGTGTTGCGTGAGTATTTGCTCAGCGAGGCGATGGCTAAATTGAATGTGCCGACCACACGCGCACTGGCAGCGGTAGCTACTGGCGAACAGGTAGCCAGGGAACGATTATTACCCGGGGGTGTGATTACGCGCATAGCATCCAGTTTTGTGCGCGTCGGGACGTTTCAGTATTTTGCTGCACGTGGTGATGAACAGGCCATTAAGACATTAGCGGATTATGTAATCGGACGTAATTACCCTGAAGCCGCTGAGACAGAGCAACCTTATGTGAGTTTTTTAAAAGCGGTATGTGAACGTCAGGCCAGGTTAATCGCTCAATGGATGCAGCTGGGATTTATTCATGGAGTAATGAACACTGACAATATGTCGATTGCTGGTGAGACGATAGATTATGGACCGTGTGCTTTTATGGATACGTTCGATCATGACAAAGTGTTTAGTTCTATCGATCGACAGGGGCGTTATGCATACAGCAGTCAACCGGGCATTGGTCTGTGGAATTTAACGCGACTGGCTGAAACTTTATTACCGTTGCTAGCAGATAACACGGAGGAAGCGGTTGCGGTGGCGCAGACACTTTTGAAAGATTACCGTAACCAGTATGAAACCGCATGGTTGTCTGGTATGTGCGCCAAGTGTGGTCTAACGATGAGTGACGATAGCGAGCAGAGTGACAGGATACTTATTGAATCACTGCTCGATCTGATGGCGGAAAGTAACGCAGATTTTACTTTAACGTTTTATTATTTATCGCAGCTAGACACTCAACTAGAAACACAGCCGTCAGAGAACGACCATGATTGCCGTAATCTATTTGATCAGCCAACGCAGTTTGATAGCTGGGCAGTTAAATGGCGTGAGCGTTTGAGGCAGGAAACACAGAGCGAGGAACAGCGCCGCGTGACCATGTTGGCAGTAAACCCGGTTTATATCCCTCGAAATCACCAGATTGAGGCAGCGATCCGAGCGGCTGAAGATCATGCAGACTTTTCAGTTTTTCATGACTTACACGAGGTACTACAGAATCCGTTTCATTTGCAGGCAGGAAAAGACAGTTATCAATTGCCACCTGAACCGGATGAAGTGGTTAGACAAACATTTTGTGGGACATGATTTTTTAATCGAACCCAACTCGCCTACCCACGACCACCACGCCTTTTTCTGTGACGGTGAAGCGTTGTCTGTCGCGCTCCAGATCATAGCCGATGGTTTCGCCGTCGGGGATAGAGACATGTTTGTCGACGATGCAGCGTTTTAATTTTGCGCCAGCACCGACGGTTACATTATCAAACAGGATGCTTTCCTCGACCAGTGCACCTTGTTCCAGCCTGACCCAGGCTGAGAGGATAGAGTGGTTGACGGTACCGCCGTTGATTATGGTGCCACCAGCCACTGCGGAGTTAAAGATAATGCCGCCGTGTCCGTCTGATCCGGGTACGGTACGAGCCGGTGGACTTTGCGCCGAATAGCTACGGATGGGCCAGTCACGCTGGTACAGATTAAGCGGTGGCACAGGTTCTATCAGGGCAATGTTTGCTTCATAGTAGGCATCGAGTGTACCGACGTCTTTCCAGTACATGTCGCGGGCGACGCGGCCATCGACACTACCGAAAGGGTAGGCGAATACTGGCTGTTCATCAATGAGACGCGGCAGAATATCATTACCGAAGTCATGCCCTGAGTTTGGATCTTCGAAATCTCGAATCAGTTCTTTTGACAATTTTTTCAGATTGAATACATAGATACCCATTGAAACTAACGCACAATGAGGGTTGTCTGGCATGGCCCTGGGTTCTGCCGGTTTTTCCTCAAAGGCCTGGATGCGTTGACTGTCATCGATCGACATTACCCCAAAACCACGCGCTTCATCCAGGGCGACTTCCATACATGCCACTGTAGCGGCGGCTTTATGTGTGTCGTGGAATTTGATCATGGTGGCATAATCCATGCGATAGATATGATCACCAGACAGGATTATTACGTGTTTTGCACCGCTTTCTTCCAGCAGATTGAGGTTCTGATAGATGGCGTCGGCGGTGCCAGCATACCAGTTTTCGCCACTGCGCATCTGCGGTGGCACGGGGGTAATATACTCATTGAGTTCTGGATTGAAGATTGACCATCCATCACGCAGATGTTCCTGCAGCGATTGCGACTTATACTGGGTTAATATCAGGATACGACGCAGACCTGAATGCAGACAGTTAGACAGGGTGAAATCGATAATCCGGTATTTGCCGCCGAAAGGCACCGCAGGTTTAGCGCGTTCATCGGTCAGCGGTCTGAGACGAGAGCCGTGGCCACCTGCCAGTACGATGCTGAATGTTTTGTCCAGAATATCTTTTAGCATTCTTGCTTAATCCGAATAAATAGCGACAGAGTGAGATAGATTAGAATCTTTTCGTATCGGATGTTTCTCTCGACAGTTCATCCTGCGCCTTCTTTGCATTTGATTTCTGCGTATCTGCTGAAGGGCCCTGTTTCTCGAGTGGTGGGGGAGTGCTGGCGCAGCCGGCTAGTAACAGGGCAGTGAGTAATATTATGATATTCGTTTTGATTGGGCTCATTGGATTCTCCATATATTTGATATTTATGCTCTAGTTTAACAACAATCACGGGGGCTTTTCCTCCGTCTTTTATAGCTTATTACAGATAAGGTGTGATAATTCTTCCTATTTGTTGTGCAGTAACCCGGTGAACGGTGAGTTTGCCGCCGTAGATACTAAAAACTTTCGGTTTTTTTGTGTGGTTGTAATGAATGATTGTGTCGCGGCTGCGATTAAAAGCCGAATCATTATTGGCGGGTAATACCCTTAGTCCAGCAAATGAGTCGATTACTTTCTCTCTACCCACCTGTGAACTGAAGTAATGGTTGTAGACCTGAAGCAGGTATTCAATTTCTTTTTCTGTTGGCGATACCTTTTCTGGTGAGTTAGTAAAAAGTGATTCGGTGGTGCCGATCAATATTTGATCTTCTCCCGTTTGGCCTGTCCAGGGCATAATAAATACCGCGCGCTTGTCCTGCGGTGCTTCCAGATAATACATGCCCTGATCAAGTTTTCCGGGCACGATGATATGTGTGCCGGCAATAAGTTCTATATCGACCTGTGATTGCGCTGGGACGATGTTGTGTAAAACATGATTAACCCATGGTCCGGATGCATTGATTATTATTCTGCTGGTGATTTCGTGTAATTTATTCTGTTGACGATATTTTATGAGACATAGATCATCATTACATTGTGCGGAGATAAAACAGGCATCGGTTATGAGATGTGTGCCATTATCCTTTGCATGTTGCATGACCCTCTGTGTCAGCAAGGTATCATTTGTCTGGGCATCGTAATATTGAAAAACCGTTCTAAGATCTCTGGTTTTTAGATTATCCAGCTGCGACCAGTTACTTTTTTTTATGGTTTTAAAAAGTTTAAAACTGAAAAGGGAATAGATGCTCAGACCCAGACGTATCATCAAAGATGATCGATGGCTATGATCATACACCGGGATATGAAAAGGCAGCAGCTTTACCAGGTCGGGGTAATGTTTCAGTAAATATTTTCGTTGTTGCATACTTTCATGCACCAGTTTGAACTGCGCTGATTCCAGATAGCGTAGGCCACCATGGATAAGTTTGCTTGATCTGCTGGAGGTGACAAGTCCCGCTTGATGATATTGTTCAAGCACCACCACTTTATAACCAGATCGGCTTAAGTGATCTGCGCAGGCCGCGCCGTTAATGCCGCCACCTATTATTGCAATGTCGTAAGGCATCAACGGGTTATCTGCTATGGTCACATTTATTCTGCATCAACATAGGATGCTCAAGCATGCTGCCGATATCGAAGGTTTCGACCAGTGGGATATTAAGGTTTGAATAATGTATCGCCAGTTCTGGATCGGTAATTTCGTAAACCATCCATAACCATGGACCTTGCCAGGGCACTTCATCAGTAGGTAGTTTTTGATGATTAACGATCAGGTAATCTGGCTCTAGACTACCTGCTTGTTTATAACTGCTCTCGTCGTATGCGTGTAAAACCCAGCCGGTTAGGTAATCACTGTGTTTTTTCACATAGTCAATGGCGTCGTAATCGAAAGAGATGATGCAACATTGCTGGTGAATAATCTCCAGTTCTTTGAGTAAAGCAGGCATTATGGTTTTAACGCCAAACTGATCCAGTGTTTCCTCTTTTATCTCTACGAAAGCCCTGGCTTTTGGGTAACGCTGCATCAGGAGTGTGATGTCAGATAAAGCTGGGATGCGCTCATTTTCAAAAGTTAGTGAAAAACGCTCGGGCTCATGGGCTCGAATATTTTCCAGTTCGTGATATGTCATTTCGAACAGGTTTCCTTTTTTTCCTGTTGTGCGTTCCAGTTCGGCATCATGAATAACAACAAATTTACCATCAGTGGTACATTGCACATCAAATTCTATATAACATGCGCCACTTTTCAGGGCAGCTTCCAGAGCGATCAATGTGTTTTCAGGATAGTTTTCTGTTTGCCCTCTATGGGCGACGAGATGGGGTATCTCCATTTTTAAACTCGCTTGTTTAACTATTATTGACTGAGTGTAGTTTGTTTAAGTGTGTAAAAAATTATATGGGGTAATTAAATTAATCGGTGGTTTCAGGACTATGTAATCTCCTGATCATACAGCGAACCGCACAACTCTAACTGGATAAGATACAGGCGCATATCTAATTCTAACTGATGGTAGTCTTTCAGCATGTGCCGGCATAAGCGATAAAACGCTTTGTTGTGTTCTCTTTCCTTGAGGTGGGCTAACTCATGTACCACGATCATATTCAAAAAAGCTTCGGGGGTTTTTTTGAACACCGCACTTACACGCAGTTCATTTTTAATCTTTAACTTGCCACCTTGCACACGTGTTACATAACTATGCAGGCCAAGTGCATTGTGTACCACGTGCAGCTTATTGTCATAGATGATTTTACTTAGCGGCTGCGACTTTTTCATGTGCTGGTTTTTTAGTGTCGATACATAGTCACGTAAATCATTGTCATTGGCCACGTCATGTGGCTTCGGGTATCGTTGCAGTAGATAATCGAGCAGACGATCTGTTTTTATCAACGTTTCTACCTCAGCGACAAGTGCTGGAGAGTAGTTCGTCAGATATTTATGTGTCGGCATAATAATTGGGGGATAATTAGTTGTCTGCCGAAGCAGGACTATAGAACCTTAGCTACAGAGTATATCGTTTATCTACCTTTGTTAAAACGATGTTGATTATAGAGTTTACAGACGTTTAGGATGTAATTATGTACTGTTGTCATCTTGACCAACGGGAAAGGTCTTGCACACTACAAGCAAGATCCTTCGTTATACTCAGGATGACAGGCCTTAGAACTAAAACCCTTCAGGTGAGATGTTATTTTGCACTGCTGTCATCTTGACTAACAGGAAAGATCTTACACACTTGCAAGCAAGATCCTTCGTTATACTCAGGATGACAGGCCTTAGAACTAAAACCCTTCAGGAATTAACAATTGAAAGCAATTCAACATGCTGCCCGTAGTAGTCATGGCACTTTGATGGGTAAAGAACTTTATCGCACTGAAGATGACGAAGGTCTTATTATCGTTACCCAGCGTGGCAATAAGCGACTATTGAGTTTTGGCTCAAACCTCGAACAGAGCAGTGTGTTGATGGGCATGCCACATTACCTGATACATGAATATGCACAGATCATGCTACTGGGACTGATATTTGTTGATGCCAGAGACATAACCTTACTCGGACTGGGTGGTGGCGGGCTAGCACATTGTTTGAGCCATTTTTACCCGGAATCAACTATCCAGGTGATCGAGATACGAGAGACAGTTATCGATATCGCCTACGACTGGTTTGACCTGCCACGAAAGGATAACCTGCAGATCGTCAACGATGATGCTTTGCACTACCTGTCAAAATGTAAACAAAACTCCAGCGATATTATCTTCAGCGACCTGTACCAAGCGGATGGCATGTCGGCATGCCAGGCGCAACAGGATTTCATTGTTGCCAGTTATATGGCATTGAGTGAATCGGGCTGCCTGGTTTTAAACTTTCACCAGAAACCGCATCGAGGCTCTTTACTAATGGATACCATAGAAAGTTTTTTTGACACGATAGTGGTTTATGACTCTGCTATTTGTGATGCCGGTAAACGTAACTCTATTATGTTCTGCTGTAAGGCTGATGTAGCATTACATCAGCCAGCAATAAATGGACGAGCGGAATCACTGACAAAGCAGGTTAAAATGCCATTGATGATGTATTACCGTAAACTCGAATTCAATGGCCTGGATCTGAGCTGAATAGGTAAACCATATCGTCAAGTATGCTTATTTAAGGTCTGCTCTGAAATATAATATAACGTTAGAGCGAAACACCAGGTCGACAGGTCAGATCGGTTGCAAGTAACCAGATATTATAAATAGAGTTAAAAATATAACCAGGTAAGTTATCCATGAAAAAAATTACAGTCATCGGAGCAGGTTTTGCCGGATTATCCTCGATTCGACAACTTCGTAAAATCGATAAAGACTGCGAGATCACACTTATTTCCCCGCGTGCTGAATTGCAATATCTGCCCAGTCTTATCTGGGTGCCTGCTGGTTTGCGTAAGCGCAGTGACATCATCGTGCCACTGGGAAATTTCTTCAAACGAATGAATGTGACTTTTCATCCGGCCAGTGTAACCGGCTTGCGAGAAGGCGGCCGTATCATCGAAACAGATAACGGTGAGATCCATAATGACGGATTAATCATTGGCTCTGGTGGCCGCTTTATCAAAAAACTGCCGGGGATAGAGCATGCGATTACACCATGTGAAGGTATCGATGCCGTAGAAAAAATTCGTGACCGGTTAGATTCTATGGACGGTGGCACCATCGCTTTTGGTTTTGCGGGCAATCCGAACGAGCCTTCTGCGATGCGCGGCGGCCCGATGTTCGAATTTCTATTTGGTACGGATACCTTGCTGCGACGACGCGGCATCCGTGAAAAATTTGAACTGGTATTCTTTAGCCCGGCCGACAAACCGGGAAATCGACTTGGCGCAAAAGCGGTCATTAAGCTGCTGGACGAGATGAAAAAACGTAATGTTCAGACCCATCTCGGGCACAAGATGAAAGCATTTGAAAGTGACCGGGTGATAACTGAGGGAGGCGAGTTTGCTGCCGACCTGATTATTTTTATGCCCGGCATGACTGGCAACCTCTGGTTTGATAACAGTGAATTGCCTCGTTCTGAAGGCGGTCTGATCAAAGCTAACCAGCACTGCAAAGTCGAGACAATGAATGCGGTTTATGTTGCCGGTGACTCAGGCAGTTTTCCTGGCCCTGACTGGATGCCAAAGCAGGCTCACATGGCCGATTTACAGGCGGAAGCCGCTGCGAAAAATCTACTGGCAGAACTAAACGGAGATACCGCCGATGCCACTTTTAAGGTCGAACTGATCTGTATCGTTGACACCAATGACAAGGGTATGATGATTAAACGCACTGAGAATAAAACCATGATGCTGCCGGGAAATATCTTGTTTCACTGGGCAAAACGCGTCTTTGAGTGGTGGTATCTGCGCCAGTATAAATAACGATAAATCGAGTACTGGGAAAATCCATTGTTAAGCTACCGCCATTCTTTTCACGCTGGAAACTTTGCCGATGTCATCAAACATGTTGTCGTCGTCGAAATTCTTCAGTACCTGGTACAAAAAGATAAAGCTTTTGAGTATGTCGATACGCACGCAGGTGCGGGCTTATTTAGCCTGAAATCTGATCACGCAACAAAATTGCATGAATATAGCACGGGCATCGGTAAGCTGGATGCAGATGACTGGCCTGAACTAACACGCTATTTTGAGATTATCAGTCGTTTCAATAAAGCGGGGGCATTAACTCACTACCCTGGCTCACCGATGTTCGCCGGAGATTTTTTGCGTACTGGAGACAAAGCCTGGCTGTATGAATTGCATCCGGCAGATGTTGAGTTACTGAGAAACAATGTGAGTGAAAACAGGAAGATACGAGTGAAACATGAGGATGGTTTTAAGGGCTTGCTTGCGTTATTGCCGCCATTGTCACGCAGGGGATTTGTGCTTATCGATCCGCCTTATGAGATTAAAACCGATTACCAGCAAGTTGTTAACACGGTTGTACAGGCACATAAAAAGTTTTCAACCGGCACTTATGCTATCTGGTATCCCGTGGTTGATCGCTCTCGAATTAATCAGTTAGAAAAAAACTTTATTGCTAGCGGCATTAACAACATTCAGCGCTTTGAATTAGGTTTAGGACCTGACTCACATGCTAGCGGGATGTCAGCCTCAGGTATGATAGTCATCAATCCACCCTGGACGCTGATGAAGAAGATGTCCCTGCTATTACCAAAGTTAGTGACAAAGCTTGCTGATGATAAAGCGGCATTCTTTAAATGTGATGTACTCGTCGGTGAATAACTTAGCTGATCGGTCTATTTGAAGGGTTTATAACGTATCACGTAACCGTTTCAACATGAACAAAAAACCAACATATCAGGTAAATTAAAATGAGCAGTACCGATCTTATTACATTGAAGCAACGCCTGCGGGAATTCGCCGACGCCCGTGACTGGAATCAGTTTCACTCACCCAAAAACCTTGCTATGGCACTGAGTGTTGAAGTCTCTGAGATAGTCGAACATTTTCAGTGGCTCACCGAAGAGCAGAGTAGTAATCTGCCACAGAAGAAATTAGATGAAGTTGAAGCTGAGCTCGGCGATACATTCATCTATTTAATCCGCCTTGCGGATAAACTCGATCTTGATCTTTTCGACGCTACGATCAGAAAAATTTCGCTGAACGAGAAAAAATATCCCGTAGAAAAAGCCCGTGGCAACGCCAAAAAATATACTGAATTTGATAAATAGCGGACGCACAAAAACAGTTTTTTCTCGCAGAGGCGCAAAGACGCAGAGAGAAACAAAGAAAATTTTATTGTTGTTTTTTTCTTTGCGGTCTTTGCGCCTCTGCGAGAACCACTTTTATAGGTTTTGTCTTACCGACTAGCGCATTGACCTATAGCCGCCATCGATACCACGCTTCGAGTAGACAATCTGCCATAAATGATTGCGATGTGCGCGAAATCCACCAGCAGCACCGAGCAGGAAAAAGCGCCACATGCGGTAGAAAGATTCGTCATAACCAGCTTGCTGCAATGCCTTTCTGTTGGCATCTACGTTTGCCATCCAGGCCATCAGCGTGAGGTCATAATCTGTTCCAAAATTATGCAGATCCTCTGTAACAAAAATTCCTTCAGTGGCTGCAGTCATCTGTTTTAAGGTCGGCAGCATACCGCCGGGAAATATATATTTATCGGTCCAGGGGTCGACGCTTGTCTTAGGTGTATTCGTGCCGATCGTGTGTAATAAAAATAAGCCATCGTCTACAAGCAACTGGCGAACCTGCCGCATGTAGGTTTTATAATTCTTTAGCCCGACATGCTCGAACATGCCCAGGGAGACTATGCGATCGAACTGACCGCTAACCTCACGATAATCCTGTAGACGCAGCTCGACATCAAGACCCTGACACATCTGTTGTCCGAGTTCGGCCTGTTCCTTAGATACTGTTACACCCAAAACTTTAACTTTATACTTTTCCGCTGCAAACGCGGCAAAGCTACCCCAGCCACAACCGATATCCAAAACTCGCATCCCGGGCTGTAACTCCATCTTGCGGCACACCAGGTCCAGTTTCGCTTCCTGTGCTGACTCCAGGTCATTGGCATCTTTCCAGTAACCGCAGGTGTAGGTCATGCGTTTATCCAGCATTTTTTGATATAGATCATTGCCTAGATCATAGTGAAACTCGCCAATTTTAAAGGCACGGGAACGGCGTTGATGATTAATCACCTTTGATAATAAAAATGGTATTAACATCTTAAATGGAGATACGGCATGTTCGAGGTCAGCACGTAATACCTTGTCGATCATTACATCGAGCGCCTCACAATCCCACCAGCCTTCCATGTAGGCTTCACCGAAACCAATAACGCCATCCGCCAAAAATCGCTCATAGAATTCAGGTCGATTAATTTGAATATCGAATGCACGTTCACCATTAATATTGATATCTGCGAGAGAAAGTATTTTACAGACAGCTTGTTCTGCTTTATTCATTATAATATTTCCTTTATTTGAACAAGTTAGAGGCCTTTATTAATAAACTGATTTTTTTAGCTATAAAATAATATGAATATCCCACATAAAGCCTAAAACAGTCTACTCTTTGGAGAAAAATATTATTTTTAGTTCACTCGTCCTCCATTATTATTTTCTACTTATTAGAGGCGGGTAGTAATCGATTCCGGAGAGAGACACATGTTTGAACTTACAGGCGAATTACGTAGAGATACCTATAAATCCCACGTCATAAACTTAATGAAGGATTTGCCTGAATGCCAACCAGACGGGAAGGGCAAAACGACAGCAAGCATTCTCAAAGAGTGCAGCTTTAATTGGGGAAAGCGTAAAAAGGCAGTGTCTTCAAATCAACAGTGCTGGGTCATGGCTCTACTTCGCATACTTGAAGAAGAGGGGAAAATCGTACATATCACTGAAGATGAGCGCTGGCGTTTGAAGGCGTAGCAATATAGAAAGTTATTGGCAATGACTGGAACTGCTTCTACTTTTCACAATATAAGCCTCCCTTATTTCCAGACATTTTTTTCACCAGAACAACAAAAAGAAGAAAGCAAACAATCACTATCAGAGCGATACTGTTGGTTTTAAGATCAGGTGGAAATATCACGAAGCAACCTTTATCTTTAATCAGTAATGAATAACTGGAAACGAGAAAAGGGATGAGAAACAATCTGAACGTCTGCCAACGATCGAGTTCGCGAATATTTATTGGTCTGCATGTGGTACTTAATACCAGCGCAAAACCGACGATCAACGAGATACCAAACGCAGTCAGCCACAACTTAGGGTCATCATCAAAATACAAAGTGCTGATGGTTAGATACCAGATAAGGTA
>CAWBXM010000160.1:0-6235 GCA_963792545.1 uncultured Gammaproteobacteria bacterium
CAATGCATTGCTTAGATCAGCCACCAGGCCATCAGAGATATCTATCGCACAGCTCGAATATGAAACCAGCTCCTGTGCAAAGTTAACTCTTGCCTCAGGACGATTTAATCGATGTATGCAACTCTGTAGTTTTGTATCATCGAGTTTATTTAATACAGCGGCCAAACCAATGGCAGCATCACCCAAACAACCAGTTACAAAGATGCTATCACCAGCATTTGCCTGATCACGTTGCAACACTCGCCCTTCACCACACAGCCCCATCGCCTGAATGGTTATCGATAGATGCCCTTTGGTCGTATCACCACCGATCAAACTAACATTGAAACGCTGCAACACTTGCGATAACGAACTGGAAAAACGCGACAGCCAGCCTTCATCTATTTCTGGCAATGTAATCGCCAGGGTTATCCAAGCAGGTATAGCCCCCATCGCGGCCAGATCACTCAAGTTAACCATAACCGCTTTATAAGCGATATCTTCAGCGGCTGTTTGTTCAGGAAAATGAACTCCTGAGATCAGAGTGTCGGTGGTGATCATCAACTGTTTATTTTCAGGAACGATAACACTGGCGCAATCATCACCACCAGCAAGAACAACATCTTCACGGAAACCAGAAAAGGTAAAATACTTTTTTATGATATCAAACTCGTTATTCATAAATTATGAGCCATCGATAAAAAAGACAGGAACTTGTATATTACAAGGCAGGATCACTAAACGGTACGATCAGTGAAATAACTAAGTGCTGAAACTCTGAAATCAGGAACCGGCTGACTGCACTTCTACGTGACGAACTTCTTTAGCCACTTTATCTAATACCGCATTAACAAAGGTATGGCTATTTTCAGAACAGTATTCTTTTGTGATATCCACTGCTTCATTCAATACCACACGATATGGTACATCGAGTCGATTAATAAACTCACAGGTAGCTAATCGCAGTATGGCACGTTCAACCGGATCAACAGATTCCGCTGTCCTCGTCATATATTTTTCTAGCAACGGATCTAATTCGCTAATGGAAGAAGCAACACCACTCACCATCTGCGAGAAAAATTCTGCGTCGAATTTCGTTACATTATTCTCATCAAAGAACTGTTGTTTAATGTCAGTGATACTATCACCCGTCATTTGCCATTGATAGATAGCTTGCATAGCCAGGCGTCGAGATTTTCCTCTTGCCTTGGCCATGCTACCTTTAGCCAGTTTGTTTTCTTCTATATTATTTGAATCAGACATTAATGATCGATTATTTCGCAATGAGACTAGGAAAACTGCTTAAAGATATTAACCATCTCGATTGCAGCTGCTGCTGCCTCTGAACCTTTATTGCCAGCTTTTGTACCCGCACGTTCAATGGTTTGCTCGATATTCTCGGTGGTTAAAATACCGTTAATGATCGGCATGCCATGGTCGAGTGCAATAGCTGATAAACCTTTCGCAGATTCGCTAGCGACTATATCGAAATGCGGAGTTGCACCACGGATAACTGCACCTAATGCAATGATGGAACTATAATCCCCCGACTGCGCCAGAGCCTGAACGGTAACTGGCAATTCAAATGCACCAGGAACCCGGACAACTGTAATGTCAGATGCAGCGACACCGTGACGAAGCAAAGTATCCATCGCACCATCGAGTAAGCTCTCAACGATAAAACCATTAAAACGTGCAACCACGATTGCAAATCGGCCTTCTTTATATTGCAGACTGCCTTCAATTATTTTACTTTCACTCATTGTAAGTCTCGTATATATGTATTAAATAAAATTACTTTAGTTTGTTCGCCATACCAGTCAATCTTGTCGTTCAAGCAGTTCAATCTGCACTGTTCGATCAGTCAAATGAATAGCTCTAACTATTCACCCAGTTCACCAGAGATATAATCAACGACCTCAAGTCCGTAACCGGCAAGTCCGTGGATAACTTTAGGCGCTGTCATTAACAGCATTTTTTTAACGCCTAAATCCATCAGTATTTGCGCACCGACACCGTCAGTTCTGAGATCCGTCGGTTTTTTCGTTTTAACCACATCCTTTTTATTTCCGGCAGAGCGCTCAGCCATCCACTGCAAAAGTACGGCATCTTCATCAGTCCAGCCAAGCACAACAACAACACCCTGTGACGATTGCGAGACCTGCTTTAGTGCTGCCTGCAATGGCCATGCCTTCGACTCCAGTGAACCAAAAGCGTCAGAAAATGTGTTTTTCATATGTACACGAACCATAACAGGCTCGTCCGGATTAATATCCTGACCGGCTTTAAGCAGAGCATAATGCACGACTGAGTCCAGGTTATTTCGATATGCGACCAATTTAAAGTCTCCGTATTCTGAAGGGAAATCGCATTCAGAAATTCGTTCGACTGTTTTCTCATTCTTAAGTCGATAGCTTATCAGGTCTTCGATAGTGCCAATTTTTAAATTATGCTGTTTTGCAAATGTTTCCAGATCCGGACGGCGAGCCATAGTACCATCTTCATTGAGTATCTCTACGATCATTGAGCTCGGCTCCAGACCAGCAAGAGCGGCAAGATCGCAACCCGCTTCAGTATGACCCGCACGCGTTAACACGCCGCCAGGCTGCGCCATCAAGGGAAAGATGTGCCCTGGTTGCACGATATCTTTGGGCGCTGCATCAGCTTTCACGGCAGCAAGAATCGTTGCAGCACGGTCAGCCGCAGAGATGCCGGTAGTCACACCTTCTGCGGCTTCGATCGACATGGTGAAATTTGTACTTTCGATCAAGTCTGTACCATGAATCATCAAAGGCAGGTTTAATTGCTGGCAACGTTGCTGCGTCAATGTCATGCATATCAGACCACGGCCGTATCGTGCCATAAAATTGACATCCTCAGCGGTCACAGCAGAAGACGCCATCAGAAGATCACCTTCATTTTCTCGATCTTCGTCATCCATAATGACAACCATTTTGCCCTGACGGATATCTTCTATTATTTCTTCTGTGGTATTTAATTTCATAATATTATTTACGGCTATCTCATGTAGAGCGAATATGTTTTTTACCCACGACACATAATAATTTATTCAACTTGCAAACAAATATATTGTTCGCAACTAATTTACTGACTATTTTACAAACCCTGCTTTCGCCAGACTCTCAAGAGTAACATCACTACCAGGCCCTTCATCTTGTTTGAGTAACAATCTTTCAAGGTAACGTGCGATCAGATCGACTTCGAGATTTACTTTTGTACCCGGCTTATAGTTTTTAATAATGGTCTGCTGCTGCGTATGTGGAACTATGTTTATTTCAAAATCAGTATTGCTTATTTTGTTGACTGTTAAACTCGTGCCATCGATACAGATCGAACCCTTGGTTGCGATATAGTGTTTTAAATTATCGGGCGCTCGAAGCGTTAGCCGAATAGAACGCGACTCATCTTTAATGCTGAGCACCTCGCCTAAACCATCAACATGACCGCTGACCAGATGACCGCCTAAGCGTGTAGTAGGCAACAATGCTTTCTCCAGGTTAACTTCACTGCCCGCAGTAAGATCTTTCAAACTGGTCAAAGCTATGGTTTCATTCGAAACATCGGCAACAAAATGTTCTTTATCAAATTCGATGACCGTCAAGCATACGCCGTTAACGGCAATGCTGTCGCCCTGCTGGACATCGCCCATATCCAGCCCAGGCATGTTTTGCGAACTGACCGTGACATGCAAACGCATATCACCACCGACAGGCTCCAGCTGCTTAATACGGCCAACGGCTTCTATTATTCCTGTAAACATAGTACTTTAGTATGATCTCGTTGTTGATTGCGACTATTGCATATCCATAACATAACTTGATAACGGCATAGATGATGCGTTATTAAATTCTGCACCGGCTGCAACACCGACATGTGCTATTTCTTCTGCCGTAGTTGCATTGTCAAAAACTGCAAACATGGCACCCAATGCATACTCCGCACCGGAACCGATCGCCCAGAATTTTTTATACTCTGTTACTTCACGCAATGAATGCACACCAAAAATGCCAAACGGGTTTGCGATCAAGGCATCGATCTGCGTTGATTCATAAGGATCATCATCCTCGTCTTTTGCATTCAAAAAATATTTTTCTTTCAATAGCGGATGTAACGCAAGGAAGGATTCAAAAATAGCAAGGCGTGACGAGAAGTCGATATCAATTTTTTTGTCAATGACTTTTTTACTGGCGAAGACACTTTCCAGTACGAGCTGATGCGCTGCACTGCCGACGATACCAATATAGTTTTCATCAAAGCGTAAAATCTTATCGTGTGCAGCATCATATTTCGAGTTGAGCTTCAAATCGCCAAAACTGGTCAGACTATCCGCTGCGATACAGATTTTTCCTGCTTTTTTCACTACTACAACTGTAGACATCAATAACCTCTGGTTTTAATCATAACTTCGCACGACATAAAGGCTGTGCTGTAATGCGAATATCATTTCCGACAGAACGTACATCTTTTATATTCAATGATATTCTATCTTTCATCATTTCTAATCCGGGCAGATTGAACAGTCCTTTTGCAGCATCACCCATAATATGCGGCGCCATATAAACAATGATTTCATCCACGAGGTCATTTTTTAAAAGAGCACCACACAAAACTGAACCCGCTTCTACATGAATCAGGTTGACTTCTTTTTCAGCCAGATCCTTCATTAACCAGTGAAGGTCTATTTTGCCATCTTGTGAATCACAGGTTTCGATTATAAAGGGGTAGTCATCGCTGTTTTCCACATTTACTGTGGTATATACGATACATTCGCCTGCGACAGAAAATATTTTTGCCTGCGACGGCATCCTGAACTGACTATCGAGTACGATACGATCTGGTTGACGTACCGGCCCCGCCTCTGCCTCTATACCGAGTTGCTGCGCGCTAAGGCGTACATTCATCGAAGGGTCATCCGCAAGTACGGTTTCGATACCAGTTAAGATCACCGAGCTTTCAGCACGCAGACGTTGTACATCATTACGTGAAGCTTCACTGCTTATCCACTGACTTTCACCGGATGCCATCGCTGTTCGGCCATCCAGACTCATCGCCATTTTAATACGTAAAAAAGGTCGACCTGACTCCATACGTTTTATAAAGCCAGGGTTCAGATCGCGCGCTTGTGCTTCCAGCAATCCAGACGCCACTTCTATACCAGCATCCTGTAATATCTTAAGACCGTTACCCGCCACCAGTGGATTAGGATCTATCATCGCTACGATAACTTTTTTCACACCGGCTTGAATCAAAGCATCTGCACACGGCGGTGTTTTTCCGGTGTGGCTACATGGCTCTAACGTTACAAAAACGGTTGATCCTTTAGCTGCACCGCCCGCTCGCGATAACGCAATAACTTCCGCATGTTCTGCACCCGCTACCTGGTGCCAGCCCTCACCAACTATGCCGCCATCTTTTACTATGACACAACCGACCCTTGGGTTAGGTTGCGTGGTATATAAACCCTTTTTAGCCAGCCGTATCGCGTGCTGCATGTATTCAACATCACTAGTCATAACGGTGAGTCATATTCGATGCATACTGACAGATAAGATAATCCACAAAGAAAAGTATCAGCGTTTTTTCTTGCTGGCTTTGGTTTTCTCTATTTTTTCTATGGCATCACGAAACGCATTGATATCACTAAAATCAAGATACACCGAAGCGAAGCGAATATATGCCACCTGGTCCAGCGCCAGTAATTCTTCCATCACCATGTTGCCAATTTTCGCTGAGTTGACTTCACGCTCACCCGCTGCCAGTAACTGGTGTTTTATTCGATTTATCGCTTCATCGACCTGCTCGGTACTTACCGGTCTTTTTTCTAATGCGCGCATGACACCTGTACAGAGCTTGTCTTCCTTGAACGGCATGCGGCTACCATCCTGTTTTACGATGCGCGGCATATTCAGCTCGGCACTCTCATAGGTGGTAAAACGCTCATTACAGGAAGCGCACTCACGGCGGCGTCTAACCTGGTTGCCATCGTTGGACAAACGCGAATCTATGACACGGGTATCAAGCTCTGGGCAAAATGGGCAATGCATATTTTATTTATTAATCTTAGTTGCGAGTTAGCTAATTAACTTTCATACACGGGTAAACGCGCGCAGATCGCGGTGACTTTTTCACGCACACTGGCAACGATGGTCTCATCTGCAGCATCATCTTTGATACTGTCGATGATGTCGCACATCCAGATCGCCAGGTCAGTTGCATCCTGCCCGCTAAAACCTCG
>CAWBXM010000161.1:0-24175 GCA_963792545.1 uncultured Gammaproteobacteria bacterium
CAGCATGATGGAGCGCACCCTGCTGGTTGCCAACACATCCAACATGCCGGTAGTCGCCCGCGAAGCTTCGATCTATGTCGGTATGACAATGGCCGAATATTTTCGCGACCAGGGTTATGACGTGGTCATGCTCGCCGACTCCACTTCACGCTGGGCCGAAGCCCTGCGCGAGGTCGCCGGCCGTCTCGGCCATATGCCCGTTGAAGAAGGTTACCCGGCCTACCTCGGTTCACGACTGGCCGCGGTGTATGAACGCGCCGGACGTGTCGAGACCCTCGATGGCGATCGCGGCTCTGTTACCCTGATCGGTGCGGTGTCACCACCGGGCGGTGATTTCTCCGAGCCGGTAACCAGTCACACAAAAGAAATTATCCAGACTTTCTGGGCACTGTCCAAGGAATTGGCTGACGCACGCCACTATCCTTCGATCGACTGGATCGACAGTTTCTCTGCAGACGTCTCGGTCGCTGCCACCTGGTGGTCAAAAAACATTAACACTGCCTGGGAAAAACGTCGCAGTGAAGCACTGTCTCTGCTGGCGCGAGATGCCGAACTTTCACGCATCGTTAACCTGGTCGGACCCGAGGCACTGTCTCATGCACAACGCTGGGAGCTCGAAGGCGCATCGCTGATCAAAGAAGCCGTGCTGCAGCAAAGCGCACTCGACGACGCTGACAGTTACTGCTCACCACGCAAGCAGTTCGATCTGCTGGAACTGGTCATGCAGGTATTCGACCAGGGCACTGAACTGATCGCGCTGGGTGCACCGGTGCAGGAACTGGCCGAACATCCGATACTGGCGCGCATCCGGCGTGCCAAGTCAAGCTGGAACAGTGATGAAATTGAAGACCTTGCCGCCTTTGCCAGCGAAGTTAATAACGCTTTCACCAGCCTGCGTAGCGAATATGCATCCAGACAGGAGGCGACCTCATGAGCGATGTCGAATACCGCCGGGCGACAGCAGCACAGGGTGGCCTGCTCATCGTGAAAGGTGTAGAAAAAGTCGCCTTCGGTGATCGTGTGCGTATACGCGACCACCTCGGCCGCAAGCGCAATGGCCAGGTCATCACCGTTGCTGAACAGGAAGCACTAATCCAGATATTCGAAGGTACCGATGACCTCGACCTCGAAAATACCTGGGTGCGTTTTCTTGATCAGCCATTCACCCTCACCGTTAGTCCCGGCCTGCTTGGCCGTGTGTTCAATGGCATCGGTGAGCCGATGGACGACCGCCCGCCTATTGTCGACGGCGAGCAGCGCAGCATTAATGGTTCGGCGATCAATCCTGCCGCGCGCAACTATCCGCGTGAATTTATCCAGACCGGCATCTCCACTATCGACGGTCTGAATTCGCTGGTACGCGGCCAGAAGCTGCCGATCTTCTCAGCGTCGGGTCTGCCACATAACAGGCTGGCAGCACAGATCGTACGACAGGCACGACTTCCAGGTGAGGCCAGCAACTTTGCCATCGTGTTCGCAGCGATGGGTGTGTCATATACCGATGCGCGTTTCTTCGAGGAATCGTTCTCCGACTCCGGTGTGCTCGGCAATGTGGTGATGTTCATTAATCATGCGGATGATCCGCCGGTAGAACGCCTGGCGCTGCCGCGTGTGGCATTAACGGCTGCGGAATACCTGGCGTTTGATCTCGACCGTCACGTGCTGGTGGTGATGACGGACATGACCAACTACTCGGAAGCATTGCGTGAGATAGCCACCGCCAAGGGTGACGTGCCGGCACGTAAAGGTTATCCGGGTTATTTGTATTCCGACCTGGCTGAGATCTATGAACGCTCCGGGCGTATCCGCAACCGACATGGTTCGGTGACCATGGTGCCGGTAGTATCGATGCCATCGGACGATATCACGCACCCGATTCCAGACCTCACCGGTTACATCACCGAAGGCCAGATCGTGCTGTCGCGTGAGCTTCACAGCCAGGGCATCTATCCGCCGGTCGATATCGCACCCTCTCTGTCGCGCCTGATGAAAGACGGTATCGGCAAGGACGATACCCGTGACGACCACCCGCGCGTCGCCAACCAGCTCTACGCCATGTATGCAAAGGCGCAGGAAGCACGTAACCTGGCCTCGATCATCGGCGCCGAAGAACTGTCTGCACGTGACCAGCGATACCTGGAGTTTGCCACTGATTTCGACAAACACTTCGTCGGCCAGGGTGAAGATGAGAACCGCAGTATCATCGAGACACTCAACCTCGCCTGGGAATTGCTGTCACGCTTCCCGCGCGAAGCGCTCACCCGAGTCAGTGAGACAGATCTCGCACACTATCACCATTCCGGAGATCAGGCAGCATGACACGCCTGCGTACAGCACCGACCAAGAGTGCACTGCTCAACCTGCGTAAGCAGGTGAAATTTCTCGAGGACGGTCATGAATTGCTCGAGCGCAAACGTGAATTGCTGACACGGCTGGTCTATGAACACATAAAGAAATACCAGGGGAAGAAACACACCGCGCATGAAACATTGCGCAAGGCATACCGCTGGCTCAGCATCGCGCAACTGCGCATGGGTGAGAGAAACATTGCACAGGCTACCCTCGGTGCAACAGCATCGACCAGCATGGAAGTACTACCACGACACTCCCTCGGCATTCAGTACCCGTCAGTAGAAGCAGCCGTCGTTCCACCAAAACCGGTGGGGCTGCTAGGCACCGATCCCAGCTTTGACGAGGCACGTCAGGGTTTTGCCCAGGCAGCGGTTCACCTGGCCGAACTGGCAGCTGTCGAGACAGCCCTATACCGCCTGATCAGCGAACAGCGCAAGGCACAGAAACGGGTCAATGCCCTCAAATACAACATCATACCTTCCTACAAAGTAGTGATAAAACAGATTGCCGAGGCGCTGGAAGAAGAAGAACGCGGCACACTTTTCCAGATCAAACGTTTACGCGAAGCGGCTGAGAAAAAGCATACCACCTGATACACCTACAGTCCCCCTCGATGCAGACCTGAGTCGGGCGGGTCAGGTATGCATTGGCACTCGACAAAAGGTCAGACTCGATTGAACTTCGTATAAATCATTTAAGTTACCGGAAATATGCCTTAGTCACATACTGGTTAATCATGCGTTCGGTATTGAAAAAAGAAGCATTAATAGCAATGGTCTTTTTCATGATATCGATGTAGGCATCACGGTTATGGTAGTACATGGGGACGATGATATTTTCAAGCTTGGAATAAAGTATCTCGGCCTCACTGTTAGTTTGTGAAGCATCTTTTGATGGTTGTGAATCACTTATTGCCCATCCCGTTACACCTTCGATACAGCCTTCTATCCACCAGCCATCCAGTATACTCAATGATGGTACCCCGTTGATTGCCGCTTTCATGCCGCTGGTGCCGGAGGCTTCCATCGGCGGTTGCGGAGTGTTTAACCAGAGGTCGACACCTGCGGTCAGTAATCGGCCCATTTCCATGTCGTAGTCTGGCAGATAGCTGATACGAATCGCATTATTCAGCTTTGCCTTTATCTTGAAAATCTGGCGAATTAATTTTTTACCTTCGACATCTTTTGGATGCGCTTTGCCGGCAAAAATAATCTGCAGTGGTCCGCAATGACTGGCAATGGATTCCAGACGATCGATATCTGTAAAAATCAGGGTGGATCTTTTATACGTAGTGGCACGTCGTGCAAAGCCCAGCGTCATTATGTGATTATCCATGCCTGCATTACATGTTTTATTGACATACTCGATAAGTCTGCGTTTGTCCTGCTGATGCGCCTGCCAGATTTCTTCGTGATTGATTTTCATAGCGTAACGAAGACTCATGTTATCGCTTCGCCAGTCAGGAATTTTTCTGTTGAATAACTCCCGCATGACGTCTGAGGCCCAGGTGTAAGCATGCACCCCATTAGTAATAAAATCGATCTGGTAGCCATGGAACAGCTTTCTCGAAGTGTCACCATGTTTTCTGGCGACACCATTGATGTAATAACTGGTCTCAAGTGCCAGGTGGGTAAGATTCAGCTCATTGTCATAACTGATTTCATTAAAGCAGTCTTTAAACGGATTGTTTTGCTGAAGTACGCGATAAGCAAGCTCAGCGGGATAGCGATCATGACCGGCCGCAACCGGTGTGTGGGTAGTAAAAACACATTGACGCCTGACCTTATCAATATGCTGGAAATTTGTTTTGCTCTCTCCCTGCCATGTCGTCAGTTCGGCCATGAGTTCGAACACAAGCAGGCTGGAATGGCCTTCATTCATATGATAACGCTCGATATCTGAATGCCCAAGCGCCCGCAGTATCCTGACACCACCGATGCCCAGAACGGCTTCCTGACAGAGCCGGTAACAATCATCACCGCCATAGAGCTGGTCGGTCAAGGTGCGGTCATAATCGCTATTACCTTCGACATCGGTATCCAGAAGATAAACCGGGACCATGTGGCCGTTGTCGCCCAGGATGTCATAACGCCATGCACGGACGATGACCTGACGATCCTCGATCTCCACCGTGGCCTTTACATCCAACGGTATAAGGTAATCACCGATGGGCCAGTTGACCGGCTCTTCGGACTGCTGGCCATCTGCATCCAGGCGTTGTAAAAAATACCCTTTGCGCGATGCCAGCGTAATGCCGGCCATGGCGATACCCGCATCTGCAGCAGAGCGCAAAGTGTCACCCGCGAGAACGCCAAGGCCACCAGAATAGGTTGGAATCGCTGACTCGAGGGCGATCTCCATAGAAAAGTAGGCGATTGAAATAGCGTTATTCATTAAATTAAAGGACTCAAGTTACAGAAAAATAAACACACCGCTCGACCAAGTAAACCATGAATTTTTCACCAAAACTCAGCGATTACAGACCAGCGTCGGCTGCAACAGTCTAAAAGAAGCGAAAAAACTAATGCGAAGCAATAACTGTCAGAGGTTTTGTTATAGCTCGGTTTTTCTTCTAAATAGTATAGCTATATTTCCTGAAGGTCGGTTTAATATTGCAGGGCTGGACCTACGTAACTTCAACAACACCAGGATAATCCAATGGTCACTTACCGACCAATAAGAGTCCTTCGTTAATTTCCTCTAGACAAACAAAACCCCGCATATTGGTGAGGCTGATATGTCTTATTTATAACAGATACTAAGTGAGAGCTTTTAGTTTACCCACACCGAACAAACCTAAAAGACCTGCGAGCATGAGTAATGCAACTGGAGGTTCGTGAACAGATTGAACAATGCATCCCAGAATTATGATGTTCGAGAAGTCACTTCCAATTGGTCCGTCTCTTAAAGCAGCAACACTATAGTTTGCACCCTCAAAGAAGTCGACCCGTCCCTCTAATGGGTCGTCAAATGTAATATTTGTACCGGTCGATTTCTCCTTATCGAATAGTTTGAAATTGTTATACACAAGATGAAATATTGTAATTCAAAAAAATTTGAATTACCTAATTATCAATCAGATAATTAGGTATTAGTATTTCATTAGACTTCTACTATTGGTCAATAGTAGATATACAAAAGTACTCATTTCCAATATCAAAAGTGCCAGCAACCTGACTTTTAGTTCTTGATATTATCCGCATATCGACTAAATGGATAATGCGCTGAAACCATTCCAAATGTATATAGGGGGAAACCTGATAAAGCAGCAAGGCTGGGGGAATATATTCTGATAGTCTGCCAGGATCGACAACAGTAGCTCAGCCTATAAAATTTCGATCAAATTACACGGCGGTCGACTACTGTCGCCTATCAGGCCTTTATTATTACTACGTCTGTCTGAACCGGCACGACGATCATCACTGCTACGTCTGCCTAAGCCGACACGACGATCATAACCATTTTCATCAAAGCGGATATTGTGTCGCCGACATTTACATACCCTTCTGCATCCATTAGAACGGTGTTCAAGTTCCGTATTACATTTAACTTCCGAAAACATACTCACACCTCCATATTTGTTAAAAAATAAAACACTCAATAATACTGTTATGGTTATTTCATCATTTACACTTCCACAACATTCTTTATTCATTATTAGATCATGGACAGTGATTTATGTCATTGATAATCATCAATCGTACTTTCGAAAAAAAATATTTAACCATTTGAAACTTGATAACTTAATCTATGAAGGGAAACATGAATAGCCGAAGTTATAGATAGCGGTGTATCGTTACATGGGTGTAACTTATTAGGGCAACGCATAACACCATGGATGGTGTGTAGTGGGTAATGCAGGACGTTTACATGGATGTAAGTGGTAGAATAACTCATTAGGGCATGCCTACATGGACATAGGTGGTAGAGCAACGCAGGAGCAGTTATCGAGGAGACAAAGTCAAGCAATTACTGAGGGCGATAGCCTTGTCGATAAACCACCCCCTTTGACCTTCATTTTAATTTTTCTCTAAAAACTTCTATGCTTGAAATTGTTGTTAATAAATACTTATACTAACAGGTAAGGATGAACACACTTTTACAGGCCATCGGTGGACTTGGGCTATTTCTGCTCGGTATGATTATTATGACCGAAGCATTGCGTTCGCTTGCCGGTAAAATAATTCGTAATGCATTAATGCGATTCACTCGTAATCCACTATCCGGTGCGGTTACGGGTGCCATCTCTACCGCCGTTTTACAATCTTCAAGCGCAACCACTGTAGCTGCCGTAGGTTTTGTCAGTGTTGGCTTAATCACCTTCCCTGAATCATTAGGTATCATATTTGGCGCCAATATTGGCACTACTATTACTGGCTGGCTGGTTGCCCTAATAGGCTTTAAATTACAATTAGGCACCTTGATGTTTCCCGTTATTTTTATCGGTGTCATGCTGCGCTTATTTGGCAATAAGCGCATCTCGAATATTGGAATGGGGATCGCAGGATTTGCTCTAATATTCATCGGCATCAGCACGATGCAACAGGGTATGAGTAGTCTGCAAGAAATAGTTACACCTGATATATTTCCGACCGATTCACTCAGTGGACGATTAATACTAGTTGGTATAGGCGTTCTCATCACCACCATTACCCAGTCATCGAGCGCTGGTGTTGCTGTTGCACTTACTGCAATATTTACAGGCACTATCAACTTTGAGCAAGCGGCGGCCCTGGTCATTGGTATGGATGTCGGCACATCCTTTACAGCTATTGTGGCCACTATCGGTGGCTCAGTTAGTTCAAGACGAACAGGTTTTTCTCATGTTATCTATAACATAATGACCGCAATAGGCGCCCTGATATTATTAACACCCTACACGCTTATATGGGAATCGATAGCACCTGGGTCACTAATCAGTAACGCGGAAATTGCACTGGTTGCATTTCATACAACATTTAACACGCTGGGCGTTATATTCATTCTTCCATTTACATCACTTTTTGCCCGATTTATCCAAAAACTGATACCCGATAAAGCTGATGCATATACCGAAAGCCTGGATCGTAAACTGCTTACAGAGCCTGATCTTGCACTCACAGCAACCGAGGCGTCTATCCACAGCGAACTAACAGCTTTGTTAAAACATCTAATGGCCATGCTGGATAAAAAAGAAGTCGATAAGAGAATTAATTTAACTGATCTACAAACAGCCATTAACGAAACACATACATATATTGATCAGATACATTTAGAAAAAAGTAACCAGCCAAGTTGGAACACTCTCATCTCCATTATTCATTCACTCGATCACATGCAGCGTTTACATGAACGTTGTGAAGAAGATGAAGATAGAGCCATAGTAGTAACTCTAGCACCAGAACTAAAAGAATATGTAAGCATCATTATCAACAGTGTAAATCAAATTATTAATGATATTGAGAATAACAACTGGCATGAAGCCGCAGAACGCGCCACTGAATTTGCATCTAAGATATCTAAAGAAGCAAGCGACATTCGCCAGCAAATTATGACTAATGTCGCAGAAGGTAAAATCAATGTCCCAACTGGCACTGACAGACTTGAAGGTATCCGCTGGCTGCGCAGAGTGAGTGCGCATATTCTAAGGATCATCCATTACCAGGCTAAAGTTCAACAGCAGCTACGCAAATAATCTCCAGACATTAAACAATCGGTGACAGGCCACATTTAATAAATACTTTACTCCCTGTTATCCTTTGTTTAACTCACAAATCACTTGCCATAACTTTTAATCACATGCATATAGTTACAGTGCTCGAGTGCAGCAGGATTGATCGCACAGGATTGGCTGAGACTGCCTTTCATCTGTTGCACCGATGCATACTCGTGATCTTCCAGCCAGTCATGTAACTGCTGACTGAGTAGCGCGATGTACTCCGGCCCCTTCTGTAGAAGCACGCTGCACAGGTGGGTAATATCAGCACCGACGAGCAATGCCTTAACGATGTCTTCGGTCTGATGGAAACCGCCGGTAGCGGCGATAGAGAGATCAACGCGGCCGCGTAGCAATGCGATCCAGCGAATCCTCAATAGCGATTCAGTTGCACTGGAAAGCTCGAGCTGCGGTTTGATCTCCAAAGTTTCCAGATCGATATCGGGCAGGTAAAAACGGTTGAACAGCGATACGCCATTGGCACCCGCCTGTTGTAATTTGAAAACCATGTTAGCTACCGAAGAAAACTGTGATGATAGTTTCATTGTGACCGGTATGGTTATGTGCTGACGCAGGTCGGTCAGCAGTTGCAGGTAACGCTGCTCGACTTCTTCACCGCTGGTTTGTGGATCACCCGCGATGTAATACACGTTTAACTCTAGCGCATCGGCGCCGGCCAGTTGCAGTTCTTTGCCGGTATCGATCCAGCCGCTGGTCGAGACGCCATTCAGACTGGCGATGACCGGGATGGCCAGTGACGATTTAAACTGCTGTATCCGTTCCAGGTAATTGTCGAGCTCGCTGCCGTAATCTTCCGGCACCGGCTGATAGGATTGTGCTTCATAATGCCCCAGCGCCTGCGAATGCACGAAACGTTCCAGCTGTTTCTGTTCGTAGTCGATAGCTTCTTCGAACAATGAAGGCATTACCAGGGCAGAAGCACCGGCATCTTCCAATTTTTTTGCAGACGACAGTTCACCTGTCAGTGGTGATGACGATGGCACCAGCGGGTTCGCCAGTTTGAGGCCGAGATACTCTGTGCTCAGATCAATCATGATGTCTGCTCCTCTGTATTTGCCGCTTCTGCTTTCAGTTTTCGATGCGGCGGTTCGAGGTCGCCCGCATCTTCCCACTCCAGGCTCGCCAGCTGTTCGTAATAATGATAACGATGTAAAACTTCGCGTTGCGACTGTTCGAGAAACTTCTCGGCATCTTCAGGATGCGTGCGCCACAACATGCTGAAGCGGATTTCGGTTTCGATGAAATCGCGGTACGGGATCGATGGCGCTTTCGAATCCAGGCGCAGACGGATTTTTTCCGGCTGCTGCCTGTTGCGGATCGTAGCGGAACAAAGGCCAGTGTCCACTATCGACCGCGAGCTGCTGATGCAGGTGGTTGTCTTTCAGATCGATACCATGTGCGATACAGGGTGAATAAGCGATGATGATCGACGGTCCTGGATAGGCTTCGGCTTCATGAAATGCATGTATGGTCTGTATATCTTTCGCCCCGTAAGCGACACGGGCGATGTAGACGTTTTCATAATCCATCGCCAGCAGCGCCAGATCTTTTTTCGGTGTGCCTTTACCGCCGGCAGAAAACTTCGCCACCGCACCGCGCGGTGTCGCTTTCGACGTCTGGCCGCCGGTGTTGGAATACACCTCGGTATCGAGCACCAGTATATTCACGTCCTCGCCCGATGCCAGCACATGGTCGAGTCCGCCGTAGCCGATATCGTATGCCCAGCCGTCACCGCCGATGATCCAGACACTCTTGCGGCAAAGGTTCTCTGCTACGCTTTCGAGTTCGCGTGCTGCGGCTGAGTCGATGTTCTTTAGCTGGTCGCGTAATACCTGTATGTTCGTACGCTGTTCAGCGATACCAGTCTCGGTGGATTCATCGACCTGAAGAATTTTCGTCACCAGTTCATCGTCGATTTTTATTTTTAGCTGCTGCAGTAATTCTTTTGCATATTCTTTCTGTTTGTTGATCGCCAGACGCATACCCAGACCAAACTCGGCATTGTCTTCGAACAGTGAATTCGACCAGGCCGGCCCGCGGCCTGCGCTATTTTTTGTCCACGGTGTCGTCGGCAGGTTGCCACCATAGATAGAGGAACAGCCAGTAGCATTGGCGACCACCATGCGGTCACCGAACAACTGGCTAGCCAGTTTGATATACGGCGTTTCGCCGCAGCCTTCGCAGGCGCCGGAAAATTCGAACAGCGGCTGCAAGATCATGGCACCCTTGATGGTGCCGGTTTTCACTGCAGTACGGTCGTATTCCGGCAGTGTTAAAAAGTATTCCCAGTTCTGTTTTTCCTGCTGGCGCAGTTCGGGCGTGTAAACCACCATGTTCAGCGCCTTGTGGCTGGCGTTGCTCTTGTCGCGTATCGGGCAGATATCAACACACAGACCGCAGCCGGTACAGTCTTCCACCGAAACCTGGTAACTCATGTGCAGACCCTGCGGAAAATCTTTGCCCTTGATGGCCATGCTCTTGAACGCGGGCGGTGCTTCGCTCAACAGGCTTTCATCATAGACCTTGCTACGGATGACGCCGTGCGGACACACCAGCGGACACTTGCCGCACTGCGTACACAGGTTTTCATCGAGCACCGGAATCTCCAGCGCGATGTTGCGTTTCTCATAAGCAGCGGTGCCCACTGGATAGGTGCCGTCTGCCGGAAACAGACTGACCGGCACCTGGTCGCCGCGGCCGGCGATGATCTCACCGGTAACCTGTCTGACAAAATTCGGCGCACTCGCAGGAATGTGATCGGCCAGATCAAAGCTGGCATCGATGTTATGCGGAATCGTCACTTGATGCAGGTTGGCCAGCGTCTCATCGATGGCTTTGAAGTTGAACTGCACCAGTCGCTTGCCCTTTCTGCCGTAGGTTTTTTCCACTGCATCCTTGATCGCCTTGATGGCGACATCGGCCGGCAATACACCGGAGATGGAAAAGAAGCAGGTCTGCATAATGGTGTTGATGCGTTTGTCCATGCCGGTGAGTGCAGCGATCTTGTAGGCATCGATGCAATACACCCGGATGTGTTTATCGAGAATCTGCTGCTGCATGTTTTTTGGCAGGCTCTGCCAGACAGCACCGAGCGCTAATGATGTATTCAACAGGAACACGGCATTGTCCGCCGCCTTGTCGAGCATCGGGTAACGCTCGAGAAATACCGGCTGATGGCAGGCGACAAAGTTGGCGTCGCCATTGCCGATCAGGTAAGCCGAATGAATCGGTGTGTCACCAAAGCGCAGATGCGAGACGGTAACCGCACCGGATTTTTTCGAGTCGTAAACAAAATAACCCTGCGCATATTTATCGGTCGACTCGCCGATGATCTTGATACTGTTCTTGTTGGCACCGACAGTACCATCGCTGCCCAGCCCGTAGAACACCGCCTGAAAACTGTTTTCGTGCGCGTCGGTGCGAAAGCCTTCATCCCACTCCAGACTGCTGTGGGTCACATCATCATTGATGCCGACGGTGAAATGATTTTTCGGCTGTGGTTTGCTTAGTTCATCGAACACGGCTTTCACCATCGCCGGGGTAAATTCTTTTGACGACAGGCCATAACGGCCACCGATGATTTTTATTTGTTTATGATTGACGTCTTCACTCTGCGCCAGCGCGGTAACTATATCTTTATACAGCGGTTCACCGTCAGCACCCGGTTCCTTGGTACGGTCGAGCACTGCAATAGATCGCGTTGTTGCAGGTAAAGCCTGGATCAATGCGCCAGCATCGAAAGGCCGGAACAGTCGTACTTTGATGACACCGGTTTTGCCACCCTGCTTATTGAGAAAACTAACCGTTTCTTCTGTGGTTTCTGCACCCGACCCCATGAGCACGATAACTTTTTCGGCATTTTCGACACCGACGTAATCGAACAGCTTATAATTTCGGCCGGTGAGCGCAGCAAACTGGTCCATGATCTGCTGCACGATGCCCGGCATCGCCGCGTAGTACGGGTTAACGCTCTCACGCGCCTGGAAGAACACATCGGGATTCTGCGAGGTGCCGCGGATCACCGGATGTTCGGGTGATAATGCGCGCTGGCGATGCGCTATCACCTGCTTTTGGTCGATAATCTTCCTGACAACATCGGTGTCGATGTTATGGATCTTGGCGACTTCATGCGAGGTGCGAAAACCATCGAAGAAATGCACGATGGGGATACGCGTCTGCAAGGTGGCCGCCTGCGCGATCAGCGCCATATCCATCACTTCCTGCGGACAGTCCGAGGCCAGAAAAGCAAAACCGGTGGTGCGCGCGGTCATGACATCGCTGTGATCACCAAAGATGGAAAGCGCCTGCGCGGCGATCGAACGCGCGGCCACATGGAACACGGTGGGAGTCAGTTCAGCGGCAATCTTGAACATGTTGGGGATCATCAGCAACAATCCCTGCGAGGCGGTAAAGGTGGTAGTCAAAGCGCCGGTCTGCAATGCACCGTGAATAGTGCCAGCAGCGCCACCCTCACTCTGCATCTCGATGATGCGCGGCACTGTACCCCAGAGATTAGGCTCGCTTGCGCGAAGACCATTCATCCGCCCACTCACCCATGGGTGATGCCGGCGTAATCGGGTAGATAGCGATCACCTCATTGGTGAGATGCGCGATCTCGGCGGCAGCCTGGTTGCCATCGATAGTCAGGGTTTGAGATGTATCCATTTAATACTCCAACCGGTGTTCGAGCGATTAAGTGTTACATAGAAATATCAGAAAAAACATGTGATAAGTCAATAACTGAGCTTAATGATGACGAAGATCAAATCAGTCGTGTCTAACCCCATTGATTCCGATACCTTTTTATTTGCTTTGTACTTATTGAGTTTAATATTTTGTTGTCTGTTCGATAAAACTATACAATACTGAAAACATGACTCTAACTTCAGGGTAAATATATCGGGGTGTAGCGCAGCCTGGTAGCGCGCTTCGTTCGGGACGAAGAGGTCGGAGGTTCAATTCCTCTCACCCCGACCATCCGCCAGTAAATTAGAATCAATTACTCTCTGACCCATGTCGTTTTTGTGTCGGATTTTCCCTGTCGATAAATTTGCACGAATATTCGCTAAGGTAAAACTTCCGCACTACCGATGCCCCTGCCATCGGATGCCGCTTCTATGTCACCTGTTTTTTTATCGATGACGATTACCTGCATATTGCCATAGCTGTTATCCAACTCCTGGGTTTTATGCCCCAGCTTATGTAATTTATCAACCTGCTCACTATCGAAGACTCCTGGCTCAAAAGAAATTTCATCGGGCAGATACTGGTGATGGAAACGATCGTCATTAACAATTTCATCGGCACTTTTATTATCGTAAAAGTCGAGGATACCGAGTAATACCATAGTGATAATTCGACTGCCCCCCGGGGTTCCGATAACAGCAAAACGATCATCTGTTTCAGCAAAACTTGGCGTCATGCTTGAAAGCATGCGTTTACCCGGCTCGATCGCATTAGCATGCGAACCCACCAGGCCATATACATTAGGCACACCGGGTTTAGACACAAAATCATCCATTTCATCATTGAGCAAAACACCGGTACCCTCGGCAACAAAACAGGAGCCGAATGGATAATTAATGGAAAGCGTTGCTGAGACTTTATTACCTTGTTTATCGACGATCGAGAAATGTGTGGTATCGGTGCCTTTCCCTGACGGTTGCGCCACCACCTTAAGTGAGGAACTTAGGGTAGCCTGGTTTTCACTAATACTCTGCGCCAGTGCTTTGATATGAACATCAGAGACTAAAAAATCAACCGGCACTTCAATAAAATCCGGGTCGCCCATATACTCTGCTCGATCACGATAAGCACGGCGCATAGCCTCAACTACATGATGTATGCGCTGTGTCTCGCTCATTGCCTGAAGATCAAATTCAGCTAATATTTTAAAAATTTCAGACAGCACCAAACCACCTGATGATGGCAACGAGGCCATCACTATCTTCATGCCTTTATAAACAGTGACATCCGGTGAACGCTGTTTCACTTCATAAGTTTCCAGATCCTTCATGGTCCAGATGCCGCCATGTTTACGTACATCTTTGACCATTTTTAATGCCAGCTCACTCTCATAAAAACCAGAGAATCCTGAGGCAGCAATCTTCTCCAAAGTCGTGGCTAGATCTTTTTGTACAATTCGATAACCTACTTCCGGCACATCGTCTTGCTGAAGAAAAATATCGCTGGCCTGTTTATTCTTTTGCAGTGCCTGCAACCTAAAACCCGCCATACGTTGATAGTATTCATCGACTTCAAAACCATTACGAGCATAATTAATTGCTGCTGCCATCGTCTGTGATAGTTTTAAGTTACCGTAATTTTTCGCCAGCTCCACCAGCGCCGCAGGTATACCCGGAATAGCCGCAGACAATGCACCGGTAATCGAGGCATCGGCAATCACTTCGGATTTATTATCAAGATATAAATCTTTATGCGCAAGCAACGGTGCTCTTTCGCGCGCATCCAGCATGATGTACTTATCTGCTTTAGCCTGATGCAACAGATAAAATCCGCCACCACCAATACCTGATGAATACGGTTCTACCACGGCAAGTGTTGCGGTAACAGCAATAGCGGCATCAAATGCATTGCCGCCCTGTTTCAAAATATCGATACCGGCACGAGTTGCCAGCGGGTGCGCGCTTGCGATGGCCGCTTCGGTTTTGGAAATTTCAACGGATGACTGTGAATAACTCTGAACAGAGTAAAAAAATATACAAACTAAAAAACAAATATTTTGAACAGCTTTATTCATAGATATCCAGTTTATTTTAGTTTAAGTAAAAAAAAAGGCGACAATGTTGAATAACACTGATGCGTATTATCCAGAACAGCCGTAATAGTTATTTAATGGCCATCAGCATGGTGTATTTTTCCATCAGTTCTTCCTGCGTTTCCTGATGGTTCGGATCATGTGGAATACAGTCTACTGGGCACACTTCAACGCACTGCGACGTTTCATAATGGCCGACACACTCAGTACACAGGTTAGGATCTATCTCGTAGATCTCGTCGCCCGGACTGATCGCATCATTCGGACATTCGGGCTCACATACATCACAATTGATGCACTCATCTGTAATAATTAACGCCATATCAAACTACTTAGTCTTTAAAAATTAATCTGGTATTGTATTCTTGATCGAATTCAAAGCTTCCATAATCTCGTTATGGACAAAGTGCGACACGTCGCCGCCATGCAATGCGATCTCTTTTACCAAAGAAGCTGAGATGAAACTGGTCTCTTCACTGGGTGTCATAAACACGGTTTCTATCGTGTCATCGAGATGCCGGTTCATACTGGCAAGCTGCATTTCATACTCGAAGTCAGACACTGCGCGTAAGCCACGCAAGATAACTTTTGCCTCTTTTGCTCTTACAAAGTCGACCAATAGATCAGAGAAACCACAGACTTCAACATTCTTGAACTGGCATAATACCCGTTCAGCCATGGCAACACGATGAGCTAAATCAAATAATGGAGTTTTACTTGGATTAGCCGCTATGCCGACTATTACTCGGTCAAATAAACCTGCAGCACGCTGCACCAGATCTGAGTGGCCATTGGTAATTGGATCAAAAGTTCCCGGATAAACTGCTACAACTGTCATATTAACCTCACGCCCACTGAACACACTGTTCTACACTATTTTTTCACACACGACTCAAAGAGCTGATAACTCACCTGACCCGCCTGTTTTTTCTTTAGGCTGCGCCAGCTCTCAGGCAATTTTATCTCTTCATCTACCGCGTGCTCAACGTAGATTATGGCATCTTCTGCCAGGCAGCCACTATTGACAAGTTCGGCGCTGCTCTTTGTCAGTAGATCCGAATGGAACGGCGGGTCCAGGAAAACGACATCAAACGGTTTTTTTATTTGCGCTGATCGCAGCCAGCTCAGCACATCCTGATGATAAACAGTGCTGCCGTTTGCGTCCAGCATCTTAATATTATCTTTTATCCTGTCCGTTGTTTTTTTATTTTGTTCGACAAAGACTACCTCAGTCGCTCCTCGTGACAATGCCTCAAACCCCAACACGCCACTGCCAGCAAAGGCATCCAGACAGACACTATGTGGTAGATAAGACTGTAGCCAGTTAAATACCGTTTCACGAATTCTATCCGTCGTGGGACGTAAGCCTTCAGCGTCATCAAAGCGAATAGTTCGACCACGCCATTTACCGCCGATGATCCTGCACGATCCTGTCTTCATTTATTTCGTGCTCATCTTGAAGCTGTTCGCGGAACACGCTGCAAATAAAAGCCGTCCGTTCCCCCCAGCGCACTTTTCACTTTTTATCTCCAGGGATGGAGTGTATGCTGAAAATTGTCGGGAACAATTTCAGTGCATCTCCAGGGATGGAGTGTATGCTGAAAATTGTCGGGAACAATTTCAGTGTATCTCCTGGGATGGAGTGTATGCTGAAAATTGTCGGGAACAATTTCAGTGTATCTCCTGAGATGGAGTGTATGCTGAAAATCATTGGGTACGATTTCAGTGCATTTTTCATTTTATTGTTTACCAACAACAACAGTCACCATTTTATCCGGGTGTAAGCGACGCTTTAGCGCATCGTTTATCATTTTCAAATCGACGGCTCTGACGTTCTCAATAAAATGATCAAGATAATCGATAGGCAGATCATAAAAACCAATCATCGTGATATATTCCAGTAATTTTCCATTACCATCCATTTTCAAGGGGAAGCCGCCCGTGATATTGCTTAAACTCGCCGTCAGCTCCTCCTGAGTTGGACCAGACTCGACATATTTATCTAATTCTTCATTCAGTAATGACAGTGCCTGTTCGGTCTGATCACTTTTTGTCTGCATACCCATAGCAAATATTCCCAGTTCACGCTGCGGTGAAAAATAACTGGAAACGCTGTAAGCCAGACCATGCTCTTCTCGTATAACTTCAACCAGTCTGGAAGCGAATCCACTGCCACCAAACGGATGATTGGCAATATATAAAGTAAAATAGTCAGCATCTCCCCGTCTGGTTCCTGGCTGGCCAACATATATATGCGTCTGGGCCGATGGATATTCAATGACTATTTTTTTTGCTTCAGTTAGCGGCTTGACCGGCGGTATCGCCGCAGGTTTAGCCCCTGTCGGCAAGCTTGCAGTTAGCTCTTTCGCGATCTTTTCCGCTTGCCCGCGGTCGACATTGCCGACGATGGCAACCGTGGCATTACTGGCGACATAATATTGCTGGTAGAAATTTCGCACATCTTCAGGTGTTATATCCTGCAGACTTTCTTTTGTACCGGAAATAGGTGACGCATAAGGGTGCTCACCATAAACAGCGTAATTAAATGCTTCACCTGCCAGTGCAGCAGGTGATTGTTGCCTGGCTTTCACCGCGAGTATCATCTGATTCAACACTCGCTGAAAAGCAGTCTGTGGAAAATCTGGCTGCGTCAAAACTAGCTTGAGATTTTCCAGTGCCGGGGTTAGATAACGCGATTCAGTTAGGCTACGTACACCCACAAGCGCCATATCTCGCAATGCATCATTTTCAATTTGCGCACCGACCGATTCAAAATCTTCAGCAATCTGCTGCGCACTTTTGCCAGCCGCACCCTCGGCCAGAAGACCGTTGGTTAGAACGGCTAGACCACTTTTACCGGCATCACGTGCACTACCAGCGTCAAAAGTGATACGCACATCCAGCATGGGGATTTCTGTGGCTGGAACAAAAAGGACTTTGGCACCATTTTCAGTTTGCCAGGTCTGAATTTCTGGTGTGGCATTAACTGCTGAACAGAACATCAATAAACAGAACACAGCTGCTAACTGCTTACTGCGATATAATATATTTACCTGCTTGATAAAATTAATCACCACTTTGATCTCCTGTCACGGCAACGTCTCTTGTCGCGAAAGCACTCTCTTCATCTGAATCATCAGTGGCTAAAGGCTCAAGTACGGCCACGGTCAAACGATCATCATTCAGATATTTATTGGCGACCTGCCGCACCTGCTCGGCAGTAACTGCCAGAATTTTTTGCACATATTCATCTTTTATCTGCCACGGCAAACCAATAGTATCGAGCATGCCGACCTCCATCGCCTGATAAAATGTTGAATCCTGCTTATATACCTGTGCAGCGACAACCTGTGCTTTCACCCGGTCCAGTTCATCTTCATCTGGCAGTTGGGTTTTTAGTCTATTAATCTGTTCACGAAGTGCAAACTCCAGGACTTCAACCACAGTATTCTCGTTTGGCACCGCCGATAAAACAAACAGAGTCTCATGGCGTGCGGTCATGCCATAACTTGCGCTTGCACTACTGGCGATCTGTTGTCCGCGGATGAGATTTTTACTTAAGCGTGCGCCGCTGCCACCATCGAGCACACCGGCTAGAACTTCGAGCGCATAAAGCTCCCACTCCTCCGGCTGGTTATGCACTGCCGCAGTCATTATCGGCGCTTTATAACCCATGATTAAATATGGGATTTTTGCCGGCACTTCAACTGTTACTCGCTGCGTTCCATATTGTTTTGCCTCATGCCGCGGTTTTAATTGTGGGATTTCAGAGGTAGGAATCTGGCCAAAATATTGTTTAGCCAGGCGAAATACCTCATCGGCCTGAACGTCGCCAGCCACTACCAATGTTGCATTATTGGGCGCGTACCAGGTTTTATACCAGCGTCGAATATCATCTATTGTCAGCGTATCGAGGTCTTCCATCCAGCCGATGATGGGTTGACGATATGGGCTATTGGTATAGGCCACCGCATTAAATCGCTCATAGGTCAGCGCGGTGGGTACGTCTTCCGTCCGCAAACGGCGCTCCTCCTTAACCACTTCGACCTCTTTTAAGAATTCTTTTTCTTCGAGCGTTAAATTACGCATACGGTCTGCTTCTAGCTCCAGGCACAATTCGAGCCTGTCATTAGCGATTTTTTGAAAATAAGCCGTGTAATCCTGCCCGGTGAAGGCATTTTCTTCACCGCCATTGGCAGCGATTATTTCTGAAAATTCACCGGCAGGGTGTTTTTCAGTGCCTTTGAACATCATGTGTTCGAGCACGTGTGAAACACCGGTAATACCATCATGCTCATAACTTGCGCCAACCTTATACCAGACCTGGGAGACGACGATAGGTGCACGATGGTTTTCAACCACCAGTACTTTCATACCATTTGATAACATATAAGATTGAACTGCTTCAGTTTTATCTGTTTGTTCAATCTTCGGTGCGTCCAGGCCTTTAGTTATAAACAGCACTGAACCCAGCACCACCGTTGTAATAATGACTAGACCGGAAATTAATTTTATTTTCATTCTTTTTTCTAACGCTCTTTTATGTTTTTATAGGCACTTGACCTGTCAACTAGTGATAGGATACCTTAATTATTTTCAGTGTACGAATCATCTATGTTTGGCTTTATTAAACGCAAACACAAAAAAGAAACAACTGCTTCCTCTGAGTCATCTGTAGCGAATACCGCAGACCAGCAAAATTCTGCAGTCTCATCCCGGCAAGATCTTGCAGGAGAAGGCGGCGCAGATAAAGCTGCAGATTTAAGCCATTCTCTAGAAAAGACCAAACGCACTTTTTCAGACGGCCTGGCCGATTTCCTGCTCGGCAAAAAGAGCATCGATAATGACCTGCTCGACGAACTGGAAACACGCCTGTTAACTGCCGATGTTGGCGTCGATGCTACCACAACCATCATCGATGAACTGCAAAACAATATATCCCGAAAGATCATCACAGACATCGATGCATTACAGGCCAAACTGGCCGAGATAATGAAAACAATTCTGCAGCCCTGCGAGCAACCACTAAACACCGATACAGCAAAACCATTTGTCATCCTGGTCGTCGGCATCAATGGCGCCGGTAAAACCACAAGCATCGGTAAACTCGCGCATCATTTTAAACAACAGGGAAAATCCGTCATGCTGGCTGCCGGAGACACCTTTCGTGCCGCCGCAGTCGAACAACTTCAACAATGGGGAGTGCGCAACGATGTACCTGTAATCTCACAAGGCACTGGCGCCGACCCTGCGTCCGTTATCTTTGACGCTGTAGCTTCTGCAAGTTCAAAAAATATTGATATCATTATTGCCGATACTGCAGGACGATTGCATACTCAGGACAACCTGATGGATGAACTTGCCAAAATCAAACGCGTACTCGCCAAACTGGACGCCGATGCTCCTCATGAAACACTGATTGTGATGGACGCCGGTTTCGGTCAGAACGCTCTGCATCAGGTTCAGCAATTTAACGACGCCATCGGTTTAACCGGCATGGCCGTCACCAAGCTGGACGGCACTGCCAAAGGCGGAATATTATTTTCCATCGCCAGAACACTAAACCTGCCGGTTCGTTTTATTGGTGTTGGTGAAAGCATAAATGATCTCAGACCGTTCAATGCCGCCGAATTCGTTGATGCGCTACTGGAATAAAGCGAACAGTGATCCACTTCGATAACATCAGCAAACGTTACCCTGGTGGCCATGATGCTCTTAGCCAGGTCAGTTTACGTGTAGCAAAAGGGCAGATGGCATTCCTGACCGGTCATTCTGGTGCAGGTAAAAGTACCTTGCTGAAACTAATTGCCATGATCGAACGCCCGACACGAGGTCAGTTATTTCTTGATGGTGTTAATTTAAATAATATCAGCAACCGAAAAATTCCCTACATCCGCCGTAACATCGGCATCATCTTTCAAAACCACCACCTGCTCTATGACCGGCCGGTATTTGATAATGTCGCCATGCCATTAATCATCCAGGGCTATCGGCGCCAGGAAATACATAAACGTGTCCGCGCCGCGCTTAATCAGGTCGGTTTATTAAGCAAGGAAAGGTCGGCGCCCATCACGCTCTCCGGCGGCGAGCAACAGCGTGTCGGCATCGCCCGTGCCATAGTTCACAAACCTTTACTACTGCTCGCCGATGAGCCCACGGGTAATCTTGACCCAGAGCTCTCACGTGAAATCATGCAGCTATTTGCGCGCTTCAACCAGGTCGGCACCACGGTATTAATCGCCAGTCATAATCTTGAACTGATCAAGGAGATGGGCTCGCCAATTATTAGCCTGCAGGATGGACGCGTATCGTATAACGGCCTGCCTTTTACCGTCAGCGATAAATAAACGATGCGCAATAGCCCACAAAAAACCAGTCACCTGAACGCCTATTTTGGCCACCACTTACGGGTTTTTCTGGCCAGCCTCGGCCGCCTGTATGTACAACCGATTGCCACACTGATGACAGCCGCTGTCATCGCCATCGCTCTTGCTCTACCTACTGGCCTCTACATCGCTTTAGCCAACGTCAGTCAGATCAGCAGCGGTTGGGATGGCTCGACGCAGATCTCTCTATTTTTATACACCGACGTCAGTGAAAACGATGCGCAGAAACTGATGTCACGCCTGGAAAAACACAAAGACATCAAACGTGTGGAGATGATTGATAAGGAAAAAGGTTTGCAACAGTTTAAAGAAGTTTCAGGATTTGGCGACGCGCTTAAATATCTCGACACAAACCCCTTACCTATCGTGCTGGTAGTGCAACCCAGAATCCTGTCGAATCAAACTGAAAAAACAACCAAACTGGTCAACGACCTCGGAAAAAATAAACTTGTAGAGCTGGCGCAACTCGACGTCCAATGGGTAAAACGGCTCTACACCCTGATCGAAATTGCCAACCGCGGTATATGGGTAATTAGCTCAATGCTGGCCATTGCGGTACTTTTAGTCATCGGCAATACTATCCGGCTGGACATACAAAATCGACGTGAAGAGATAGAAGTTTCCAAACTCATTGGCGCCTCAGACGCCTTTATTCGTCGCCCCTTTCTATATACCGGTTTATGGTACGGCATAATTGGTGGCATATTAGCCTGGATAATCACCCAGCTATCCCTGCTGATGATGGAAAACCCCATCCAGAAACTGGCTCTGTTATACCAGAGCGAATTTCGTCTCAGCGGTTTAGGCGCTGGACACACGCTAATGTTGATACTAATCAGCTGCACACTGGGACTTATCGGCTCATGGGTAGCTGTCAGCAGGCACCTTAAAGACATCGAACCAAGTTAAAAGAATATCTTCATATATATCAATTAGTTACAAAAGATATTAGCCAAAAATTCAAAAATCTCCCCCCAGGTAAAGCATTCAGTTTCAGTCTATAAAGCTGGTATTTCTTTGAACTTTTCTTATAATTAGCACTCTGACTCTACGAGTGCTAAAATATCACCATGAGAAAAGAACCTCAATCTCCTGTTCTTCCGCGACTGGCACCAAAAAGGCGTTGCTTTGTACTGCCCACAAGGACAATAGACACAATGTGAATGCTATAGGGAGCTTGAACATGGTGGAAACGGGTTGTAGTATGGTGTGGGCCCCAGATAGAGTTGCTCTGTTGATTGGTTTGTTTTTGCAGCAATTATGGGAATTTGTCGTCGCGTTACAGTGTACGTACAGTATGAGAACAAAGTCGAAGGAAGCGGCACTCAGGATTTAATATTTCAAAAATGTGGACTGAAAGATTATATGAATGTAAAAATACCGAGAACACTCAAGAAGCAAGAACAATTTTTCTGCGACCATGACCAAGAAAAGCACTTGACATCGTACAGTACCATACTTCATCCTGCAGAGTCCTGCCTTCCTCAAACGAAGAATAGCTCAAGAACCGGAACCACGTAAAAGTAATACAGATACTAAAGAACTGATTCTCCAGAGAAGTACCTGGTACATTGCCACTTCTTGTACGAGTATCATCTACCTACCTTTTTCTTCCGGGAAGCTTCAGCCAAAATTCGACGCCGAATCTTTCCCGAAGTGGCGCCTTTCCGCAATTACGGCAGCATGTCGACGGGAAACGAAGACAAAGGTGATCTGAGGCATCCCCTGGAAGAGAAGAAGTCACGACGAGTAGTAGCATTGACGCTCAAGTAACAGCAGTTACTACTGTGGAAGAAGAAGAAGATTCCCCCATGATTGTGCGTTGCAACGACAATAAGGAGAACCTAGCAGCATCCTCTCCGTCCCGTGGCGGTCGCTCGTTGGATCAGTTTCTGGAGGATGCTTATCAAGAACATTCCTTACTCTACCAGTGGAAATATTGGGTCATTATGGTACGTTTCTGTTGTGTGTTTGTTTTTTGGACATGGCTCTATTATATATTGTTCTGCTCAAGTAGTCGTCTATATATGGTGTGCTCATTTATTTTCTTTCTTTTGCTCACAACTTAGTTATCATTAGGCATTAGTAACAGTAGCGATGCCTCTGAAATTCTCTGTCTATCCTATATTCTTTCAGACGACCAATTCGAAGATCGCATGCTTTTGGACGATAATTGGAGAGGAGGAATGCTGGCAGCGGCTGTTTTTGCTGGAATGTTGATGGGCGGACTGGTTGTGGGGACCCTGGGAGATTGGAAAGGACGACGTCCCATGCTGATTTTTGGTTTGATTCTGAATATGACGTCCGGAATCTTGAGTGCATGTGCGCCCAATGTCTTTCTTCTCGCTTTCTTGAGGATGATTGCGGGAATTGGAATTGGAGCCACAGTCCCTCCCCTCTTTACTCTGGTGGCCGAATTGGCGCCACCATCTCAACGAGGTCTTTGTGTGACTTTTTGTGCCAGTTTTTGGATGGTAGGTTCCATCTTTGTTGCCCTCGTGGCCATTCTCTTCTTGAAAAAGGAAGCAGAAGATGGGGATAGTAATGACAGTGACGGGGAAATCACCGGGACAAGGCGATACCTGGCTGAATTCCTATTTATGCCCGTAGCCTGGAGAGTCTTTGCATTGTCATGCGCCTTACCCAGTGCCCTTGGCGCAGCAATGGTGTACGTGTTGGTGCCAGAAAGTCCACGGTTCTTGGCATTGCAGAAACGGTTCGACGAGGCTGTTGAATCCGCCAACAATTTGAGTTCATCATTACAATATCAGGGTCCGGCATTACATCGCTGGGAGCTTGAGGAGCAGTTTGGGATTGTCTGTACATCTGCCGCAAACTATCATCCGTCCCAATCCTTTGATGAAATGGACGATGGGCCTTCCTCGTCTTTTGCCAGTACCTGGCGATGGATCCGAATGGCCATGGCGGATTTCTTCGTCTCGG
>CAWBXM010000162.1:0-19994 GCA_963792545.1 uncultured Gammaproteobacteria bacterium
CGACCTGCCAAAAGATCTTCGCGACGCTGTCGAGGACGTTATCCTCAATCGCGACCCGGAGGGTACGGACAAGTTGCTCGCCGTAGCGGAGAACTACAAAGGACAGGCGAGTGGCACGGTAGCGAAAGGGCAGGATTTGTCCTGGCGAGAGAACGATGTCGGGAAACGTCTCGAGCATGCGTTGGTCAACGGTATCGATGAGTTCGTCGTCGAGGACACGGAAGAGGCTCGCCTCGGCACGGATCGCCGTTGCACGTTATCGAAGGCCCATTGATGGACGGCATGCACGTCGTTGGCGATCTATTCGGTGACGGCAAGATGTTTCTGCCGCAGGTCGTCAAATCTGCACGGGTGATGAAGAAGGCGGTTGCCTACTTGGAACCCGTCTCATGGAGGAAGAGAAACGGGCGGCGGCTCGATAAGTTCGTCGGGAAGATTCTGATCGCGACGGTCAAGGGCGATGTCCACGATATCGGCAAGAACATCGTCGGCGTTGTCCTGCAATGCAATAACTTCGAAGTGGTCGATCTGGGTGTCATGGTTTCCTGCGACACGATTCTGGAAGCCGAGAAGCGCGAGATGCCAATATGATCGGGCTGTCCGGATTGATCACGCCTTCGCTGGACGAGATGGTGCACGTCGCGCGCGAAATGCAGCGCCTCGGTTTTGAGTTACCGCTGCTGATCGGCGGCGCTACTACCTCGCCGGCTCATACCGCGGTCAAGATCGAGCCGCGTTACGAGGGACCTGTTATCTACGTCAAAGACGCGTCGCGGTCCGTCGGTGTGGCGCAGGCGCTGGTCGAGCCGGATACTCGCGCAGCGCTGGTGGAGAAAACGCGCGTGGACAATTCCCGGCGCCGTGATGCCCATGCGAACAAGAAGCGCCTGATCCCGCCAGCTGTCGATCAACCAGGCGCGTGAGCGCAAACATAAGGTGGATGATCAACTTCAGATTACCTACACTAACCCTGCATACATGGCAGCGGCTTATCACGTAAAAGGTGATATGGCATCTGTGACTAAAGCGTTAAAAAATGCTTTAGGTGATATCAAAGAGTACGGTCCTGAAGATGGCATGGATGCAGAAGATATTGCCGGCTATCACTACACATTTGGTATGGAATATTTTGATGAGCCAAACGAGCTTGCCGAGTATGATAGCCATGAACAGGCTGTTGCTGCGGTACAAAAAGGCCTGGCAGCACACGCTGGCGGTACAACTCAAGTTTATCGTATTGATATACCTGGTACCAAGCAGACTTTATTCGGTGTGGCTATGTCATCAAAAGATACTGGTAATAAATACATGGATGATGCTTTCATTATGTCTGAAATCGATTTTAAAGAAGTGCGTTCGACAGCGCATCTGCCTTATGAAATCCTGGTTACAGGTGATGAGGTTGAAGCATTGCATGCGCGTTTTCGTATTGCGATTAACTTCCCAGACTTGAGTATGATGGGTTCTAACAGCTTTATGAATATTATGCCTTCACCTGATGCAATTAGAGACTCACTGACAAAAGCGGCTGGTGGTAAAGTCGATGAAGATTTTTAATTTTAAAGTTTAAATCTCTTAAAAAGCCCTGACTAGATCAGGGTTTTTTTTGCCTTTAATTTACTAAGATGTGTAGTAGATTGCATGCAGAGGAGCAGGCGATTTAGTGTATTTGTACAGATATCCATAAATTTTCCGTGAAATTTACGGTATAAGTGTTTAGAATGCACGGTTCACCTGGTGGCAGATGAGAGTCTTACAACATTAAAAAGCTTATGAAATATATGGCTTTTTAGATATTTGACAAGAGATAGATATACCGTGGAATTAACTGGCGCAGAAGTTATTATTGAATGCCTGAAAGCAGAGGGCGTTGATTACGTATTTGGTTACCCTGGTGGGGCCGTGTTGCATATATATGATGCTTTTTACAAGCAGGAAGATGTGCAACACATTCTTGTTCGTCATGAGCAGGGTGCAACCCATGCGGCCGATGGTTACGCCAGAGCAACGGGTAAAGCCGGTGTAGTACTTGTCACCTCAGGTCCAGGCGCAACTAATGCAGTAACCGGTATCGCTACAGCGTACATGGATTCAATTCCAATGATTGTTATTACCGGTCAGGTGCCCAAGCATCTAATCGGTAATGATGCGTTCCAGGAAGTTGATTCTGTTGGTATCACTCGCCCTATCGTGAAGCACAATTTTTTGATCAACGATGTCAATGATATCGCTGATACATTTAAAAAAGCGTTCTATGTTGCAACCACAGGTCGACCTGGACCTGTGGTTATAGATATACCGAAAGATATCACCGCTGAAAAAGTTGAATTTAAATATCCTTCTGAGATTAAAATGCGTTCTTATAACCCCTCGGTTATAGGTGACAAGGAACAGATAAAGCGCGCTGTTGATCTTATGGTGAAAGCTGAGCGGCCTATGATTTATACCGGCGGTGGCGTAATTATAGGTAATGGTTCAGAGCAGCTACGCACTTTTACACGTGCGCTAGGTTATCCCATCACACAGACACTGATGGGTCTGGGCGCATTTCCCGCGAGCGACCCATTGTCAGTTGGTATGTTGGGTATGCACGGAACGTATGAAGCCAATATGGGCATGCATCACTGTGATCTGCTAATCGCCATCGGCGCACGTTTTGATGATCGTGTAACGGGGGCACTAGAAAAATTCTGTCCGACAGCAAAAATTATCCACATTGATGTAGATCCAGCTTCTATATCAAAAAACGTAAAAGTTGACATAGCTATCGTTGGCGAAGTGGTACAGGTACTGGACTCTGTTAATGCGCTACTAGATAAATCAGGCGAGCTGAAAAATAAGGCAGCGCTTAAAAACTGGTGGGCACAAATTGATGAGTGGCGTGCGCAAGATTGTCTCAAATACGATCGTGGCAGTGAAATCATCAAGCCTCAATTTGTTATTGAAGAATTACACAAAGTAACTAACGGTGACGCATTTATCACCTCGGATGTTGGTCAGCATCAGATGTTTGCTGCGCAATATTACGGTTTTGATAAACCACGCCGCTGGATCAATTCTGGCGGTTTGGGCACCATGGGCTTTGGCCTGCCTGCTGCAATGGGTGTGAAACTGGCGTTTCCAGATGAAGAGGTTGCCTGTATTACCGGTGAGTCGAGCATACAGATGTGTATTCAGGAGTTGTCTACCTGTAAACAGTATGGCTTGCCTGTGAAAATTATTAACCTGAACAATGGTTACATGGGAATGGTAAGGCAGTGGCAGGAGTTCTTTTATGAAAAGCGTTATGCCATGTCTTATTTTGATGCCTTGCCTGATTTTGTCGCACTGGCTGAAAGTTATGGTCATGTCGGTATCAAAGTAGAGAAAACAGCGGATGTACGTCCAGCTTTGGAAGAAGCGTTTAAACAAAAAGACCGCCTGGTTTTCCTGGATTTTATTACTGACCGGGAAGAAAACGTTTATCCGATGATTCCGTCTGGCGCCGGTTTGAATGAAATGATTTTGGTGTAACTATCGTGGTATATGAAGAAAACTGTTCTGAAGGAGTGGAGATGAGACATATCATTTCCATATTATTGGAAAATGAGGCTGGAGCGTTGTCACGCGTAGCCGGTTTATTTTCAGCGCGTGCTTATAATATCGAATCATTAACGGTAGCGCCAACCGATGACCCGTCATTATCGCGAATGACACTGGTAACAACGGGTACAGACGACATCGTTGAGCAGGTGTGCAAACAACTCAATAAACTGGTCGACGTCATAAAGCTGGTGAATTTGACCGATGACGTTCATGTAGAACGTGAGTTGATCCTTATCAAGGTCAAAGCAGAAGGTGAGCAAAGAGATGAAGTTAAACGCATAGTGGATATTTTTCATGGCCACGTAATCGACTCTACAGATACTACCTATACCCTGGAAGTGACCGGTGACAGCGAAAAGATCGATGCCGTGCTAAAGGAGTTAGAGGCGATGACTATCATAGAAGTCGTTCGTTCAGGTCAGCTGGGCATGAGCCGCGGCGCCAGCGGTATTATTTAGCTCAACATAACTAAGTACCGTCCTGCCACAACAATAAACAATAACAACAGATTTTTTAAATTAAAACATTTACGGATTAAGTAACAATGAATATTTATTACGATAAAGATTGCGATCTATCTATCATTCAAAGCAAAAAAGTATGCATCATCGGTTATGGCTCGCAAGGTCATGCGCATGCCAATAACCTGCAGGATTCAGGCGTTGATGTTTGTGTTGGTCTGCGTGAAGGTTCCTCTTCAGCCGCTAAAGCCAAAGGCGCAGGCATTGCGGTTAAATCGATTGAAGACGGTGTTGCCTGGGCGGATGTTATCATGGTGTTAGCACCTGATGAGCACCAGGCGGCTGTTTATAAAGAACAGATAGAGCCAAATATTAAGCAGGGTGCTGCGATGGCGTTTGCTCATGGTTTTAATATTCATTTTAAAGCCATTAGCCCTCGTGCTGACCTGGATGTCATTATGATTGCACCGAAGGCGCCTGGTCACACGGTTCGTAGTGAATTTGCCAATGGTGGCGGTATCCCAGACTTGATCGCAGTGGCACAAGATGCTTCTGGACATGCAAAAGGTATCGCATTATCTTACGCGTCTGCCATTGGTGGTGGTCGTACTGCGATTATTGAAACCTCATTCCGTGAAGAGACTGAGACTGACTTATTTGGTGAGCAAGCAGTATTATGCGGTGGCACCACCGCACTGGTTCAGGCGGGTTTTGAAACATTGGTAGAAGCCGGTTATGCACCAGAGATGGCTTATTTCGAATGTTTGCACGAACTGAAACTGATCGTTGACCTGATGTATCAGGGCGGTATTGCTGATATGCGTTATTCGATTTCAAATACGGCAGAATACGGTGACGTAACCCGTGGCCCGCGTATTGTTAATGAAAATACCAAAGCTGAGATGAAGAAGATCCTTGAAGAGATCCAAAGCGGTCAGTTTGCTAAAGAGTTTATTGATGAGATGCACTCCGGTGCTAAAAATCTGGAAGCCTTACGTAAAAAAGGTCGTGAGCATCAAATCGAAAAAGTAGGGGCAGAATTACGCTCTATGATGCCATGGATCAAAGCGAATAAAATTGTTGATAAGACTAAAAATTAATATCGACAGATTTGCTTATAAAAAAGGGCCGTTTGGCCCTTTTTTTGGCATGGAGAAAAGTTTTTAAAAGTTAGACGATACAGCGAGACTAGGCTATCCTTACCCTTATGGAAACATCACAAGAAAAATCTGTTAAAGAGCGTCGGCGTGGTATTTATCTATTGCCCAACCTGATTACCACCGCTGCATTATTTGCCGGATTTTATGGCATTGTTGCGTCCACCCAGGGTAAATTCGAACAGGCAGCGGCGGCAATTTTTATCGCTATGATTCTGGATGCGCTGGATGGTCGAGTAGCACGCATGACGAATACGCAGTCAGCGTTTGGTGCGGAATACGATAGTCTGGCCGATATGGGTTCATTTGGCCTTGCTCCAGCATTAATAATGTATGAGTGGTCATTATCGTCATTGGCCAATGTCAGCTGGCACTGGGGTAAACTTGGCTGGTTGGCCGCTTTTTTATATGTCGCCTCAGCCGCATTACGCCTGGCACGTTTTAATACCAAGGCCAGTAATACCGACAAACGTTATTTTCAAGGTCTGCCTAGTCCGGCAGCGGCAGCTGTTGTGGTGGGTTTTGTCTGGGCCTGTTTTGACAATGGAATAAAGGGTGAAGCTGTAGCAATGATCGCTTTACCTATTATCGTGTTTGCGGGTCTGATGATGGTCAGCAATATTTCATACTATAGTTTTAAAGACATCGATTTTCATAACAAAGTACCGTTTGTGGTTATGCTAGTTGTGGTTTTGGCCTTTGTTTTTACCTCGATTGACCCGCCGATTACTCTGTTTGGCTGTTTTATGCTGTATGCCCTGTCAGGGCCGGTAATCAGTATTTTGCGCCGCTTCAAAAAACGCGGCCAGGCAGAATAGAGCTAAAATTATTTAGCCGCTGAGATGCAGAGAAAAGGCTAACTGGTTTTCACGCTCTTATAAAAGATATTTTCTTCTGCAGTAATGTTTTTTCTGGTTATTCAGGACTTGTATATTTCCTGACTTATCGCTATAGTTATTTCACTTATGAATTATTTCAATCCACAATCTAATCCTGCAAAACGCGCTTCTTTTGCGTCTGCACTGGCTGTGGCATTCCTGTCGTGTTTTTTACTACCTGGCTCTTTACTTCTCCTCCTGCCTTAGGGCAACTATACGATTCCTGGCGAGGAGGATACGCACTCAATTTATATCTAGTGTTTAAATTTTGATTTGAAGGTCAAGTCATGAGTAATGAATCTACAAAAAATAATAAGTTAATAATATTTGATACCACCTTGCGTGATGGTGAGCAAAGCCCTGGCGCTTCCATGACAAAAGATGAAAAAGTGCGTATTGCTAAAGCACTTGAAAAAATGCGTGTTGATATCATCGAGGCTGGGTTTCCCATTGCTAGTCCTGGTGATTTTGAGTCGGTAAAAGCGGTTGCATCAGTGATCAAAGATAGCACCGTATGTGGTTTGGCTCGTGCCCTGGACAAAGACATCGACCGTGCAGGTGAAGCACTTAAACCCGCTGAGTCCTCACGTATCCACACTTTTATCGCCACTTCGCCGATCCATATGAAAATGAAGCTGCGCATGCAGCCGGATGATGTGCTGGCACAGGCAGTTGCTGCTGTAAAGCGGGCAAGGCAGTTTACCGATGATGTGGAGTTTTCACCGGAAGATGCTGGCCGTTCGGAAACCGACTTTTTGTGCAGAATTATCGAAGCGGTGATCGATGCCGGTGCCACGACCATCAATATTCCAGACACAGTGGGTTATAACATCCCGCATCAGTTTGGTGAATTGATTCACACCCTGATAGAACGTGTGCCGAATTCGGATAAAGCTATTTTTTCCGTGCATTGTCATAATGATTTAGGTCTGGCGGTGGGTAACTCGTTGGCGGCGGTTTTAAATGGCGCACGCCAGGTGGAGTGTACAGTGAATGGTCTGGGCGAACGTGCCGGTAATGCGGCACTGGAAGAAATCGTTATGGCGGTGCATACACGTCAGGATATCTTTGCCTGTGATACCGCCCTGGATACGACACAGATTGTGCGCTGTTCAAAATTGGTCTCTGGTATTACTGGTTTTCCAGTGCAGCCAAACAAGGCCATTGTTGGCGCCAACGCATTTGCGCATGAGTCAGGTATCCATCAGGACGGCATTTTAAAAAGTCGTGAGACCTACGAAATCATGCGTGCTCAGGATGTTGGCTGGTCGGATAACCGTATGGTTTTAGGTAAACACTCGGGTCGTAATGCATTTAAGAGTCGCTTGAATGAGTTGAATATTGAACTTGGCTCGGAGCAGGAGTTAAACGAAACGTTTGCTCGATTTAAAGATCTTGCCGATAAAAAGCACGAGATCTTTGATGAGGACTTGCAGGCACTGGTTGCCGATACAAGCTGGGCGATCGAAAATGAGCATTACAAACTGGTCAGTTCGCGGGTCTGTTCTGAAACCGGGGAAATACCAACGGCAACCATGGTGCTTGAGATCGGTGGCGAAGAGGTTTCTGCCAACGCCAGTGGTGGCGGCCCGGTCGATGCTGCATTCAGAGCAATCGAAAGCGTGGTTAATAGTGACACGCAACTACAGCTTTATTCAGTTAATAATATTACCAGTGGTACAGACGCCCAGGGCGAAGTTACCGTGCGACTGGAAAAAGCAGGCCGTATTGTTAGTGGGCAGGGCGCAGATACGGACATAGTTATTGCTTCGGTCAATGCGTACATCAATGCACTAAACAAGCTGAAGAACACAGATGCTAGAGCGCATCCGCAGCTGGGTGACGTTTAAGCGGTTATGTGTTTATGACAACAGGAGACACATCTTCATTAGACGAAAATACTCGCCGCTATTATCTGGATGCCATGGGTATTCAGTGCTGGCAGTTGCTTGATACCGGATCAAAAAATGAGCTGTCGCAAGATATTGAGCAAAAGCCTGGTGCAAATATAGAAAATGGTGCTGAGAGCGCCACTGAAAATGACAGGGATGTTGTTGCGGTTAATGCGGCGCAGCTGCAGCAAGATATTCAGCAGTGTAAACAGTGTCAACTCCATCAGACGCGAAAGCAGGCAATTTCTGGGCGCGGCAACCTATCCGCTAAACTGATGGTCGTGCTGTTATCACCTACGGCTAACGATGATGCAGAAAACATCATCTGCAGTGGTGAAAGTGGTCAGTTACTGCATAAGATGCTGGCCGCCATCAATATCAATATCGATGATGTTTACATTTCCTCATTATTAAAATGTCATGTGCCACAAAAACATACGGTATCAGTAAAAGAGATCCAGTCCTGTCAAAATCATCTAAATCAGCAGATCCAGTTAATACAGCCCGAGCTTCTCCTCGTTCTGGGTGAGACCGCAGCGCGATGTCTACTACAGAAAGATTTATCTATGGATGACTATCGAGCGATGAATAGTGATGCTACGGCTAAAAAAACGCAGCATGAAAAGTTACTGTATCAACCCGGTGTTATTCCGCTGTTTATAAGTTATTCACCAGAAGAGCTTTTGCAGCAAGCAGAAAATAAACGAAAAGCCTGGGCTGATCTGCAGCAACTGCAAAAAGTAATGAGTGAGTCATAAGGTTATGGCGGTTAACTTCCAGGATATGAATGAAGAGTTGAGTGCGCTGGTCGAAGTGCGCACCATGAACTATCCTGACCTGAAACAAGTTATTGAAGTCGAAAAAAAAGCTTACCTTTATCCCTGGACACTGGGTATTTTTCGAGACTGCTTACGAGTAGGTCACAGTGCCTGGGTGGTCACTCTGGATGCACACATCATCGGTTATGGTGTTGTCATGCTGTCGCCGGGTGAAGCGCATATTTTAAATATCTGTATCGATCCAGATTATCAGGCTAAGGGTTTGGGACGTTATCTGCTGCGATACCTGGTAAAAAAATCCAATCAGACCGATATCGATATGGTATTACTTGAAGTTCGACGCTCAAATGAAGGTGCACAGCAATTGTATCTTTCTGAAGGTTTTCATGAACTGGGTGTGCGCAAAGCTTACTATCCTGCAGTTGATGGTCGTGAAGATGCAATTATTCTGGCAAAGTATCTGGCGAATGATAAAACCTGAAAACTCAATGGCGATGATCTAAAAGTTTAGCGTCTGCTCGAGTGACTGAGCCTTAACCTTGTTGTGTAAAGCTAATTATCCTGTACCGTTATTTTTTTAAGCCTGTATAATTGCGCCGCTATGGCCTATTTAGATGAAGTAAAACGCCGGCGAACTTTCGCCATAATCTCGCACCCTGATGCAGGTAAAACCACGCTGACAGAAAAGTTGCTGCTTTTTGGCGGTGCGATTCAGATGGCGGGTACAGTAAAGGGCAGAAAAGCAGCACGCCATGCTACCTCCGACTGGATGGAGCTGGAAAAACAGCGCGGTATTTCTGTTACCTCATCGGTCATGCAGTTTCCACATAAAGACTGCATTATCAACCTGCTCGATACGCCGGGCCATGCCGACTTTTCAGAAGATACTTACCGGACACTAACTGCCGTTGATTCTGCCTTGATGGTAATCGATGCAGCAAAAGGTGTGGAAGAGCGAACCATTAAATTAATGGATGTCTGTCGTTTACGTACCACACCGATAATTACCTTCGTCAACAAGATGGACCGTGAAGCGCGTGAACCCATCGATATCCTTGATGAGATAGAAGATATTCTCGATATCAAATGCGCACCGATTACCTGGCCGATCGGTATGGGTAAGAATTTTAAAGGTGTGTTGAATCTGGCGACAGATACCGTGCATTTTTTCAGTGCCACCCATGGCGGTAAAATTCAGCAAGGCGATATAGTCGAGGGTCTGGATAATCCACAGTTGGATGAAATTCTGGGTTACATGGCAGCCGAGCTGCGTGATGAGATCGAACTGGTGAAAGGCGCCAGTCACGAGTTTGAACTAGAGGCTTATAAAAAAGGAGAGCTGACACCGGTGTTTTTTGGCTCGGGTATTAACAACTTTGGTATCGCTGAACTGCTCGATGCGCTCAATGATTTTGCGCCATCTCCGAGAGCGCGTGAGACACAGAGCCGCATAGTAAAACCGGAGGAAGAACCGTTTACTGGGTTTGTTTTTAAAATTCAGGCGAACATGGATCCTGGGCATCGTGACCGTATGGCTTTTGTTCGCATATGCTCAGGTATGTATAAAAAGGGCATGAAAGTAAAACATGTGCGTTTAGGCAAAGATATCAAACTTGCTGATGCGGTCACTTTTATGTCGTCAGATCGAGAACAGGTTGAAGAAGCTTATACCGGCGATATCATTGGTCTACATAATCACGGTACCATGCGTATCGGTGATACCTTTACCCTGGGAGAAGATCTGGCATTTACCGGTATCCCTAACTTTGCGCCTGAATTATTTCGCCGCGCACAGTTAAAAGACCCGTTGAAGATGAAAGCGCTGCAAAAAGGTCTGATGCAATTATGTGAAGAGGGTGCAACCCAGCTTTATCGCCCATTACACAATAATGATTTAGTCCTGGGTGCAGTAGGTGTGTTGCAGTTTGAAGTGGTGAAGCATCGCCTGATGCATGAGTATAGTGTTGACTGTAACTTTGAAGCGGTTAACGTTACCACCGCGCGCTGGATCGAATGCGATGATGAAAAAGAACTGGCCAAGTTCAAGAGCCGTCAGACGACGAACCTGGCGTTAGATCATGCGGGCGACCTGGCTTATATTGCGCCGACACGGGTCAATCTTGAGATGACGATTGAGAAATGGCCGAAGATCAAGTTTCTTTCTACTCGGGAGCATGGGATTTATAACTAAGGAATCTCTGATTAAGTCGTGAATCGACATCTTACCGTTTTAACCGGCAATCTGTTAGATCCAGACTTAATCAGAGATTCCCTAAAGACAGTCTATGACCTCAAAGGCTTATGTCAGATAAAAATATTAATCGCCCGGTCATCGGTGTAGGTGTGCTTGTCTGGCGTGAAAAAAAGATACTGCTGGGTGAGCGTAGCGTCAGTGATCAGGCGGTATGCTGGCAATTTCCCGGCGGGCATCTGGAGGATGATGAGTCGGTAATAGCTTGCGCGCAGCGTGAAGTTAGCGAAGAAACAGGTCTGCAAATTAAAAACCTGTGTCATCTAGGATTTACAGATAAATCATTTTCAGTCGGTGGCAGAAAATATATCACCTTACTTGTTTCATGTGATTACTTATCTGGTGAAGCGCACGTCCTCGAGCCGGACAAATGTCTCGGCTGGAAATGGTTTGATTATAAAGATCTTCCATCCCCTTTATTTGAACCGATAAACATTTTTTTATCTCAACAAGCTGATCCTGAAAAGTTTGATCTGTATTCTTTGCATCGTGCTGCGCAGGGTTTGCCGGTAGCTACAGCAGACGAGCATAAATAAATCCTACCACGACTATTAAACCAGTGCTTGATCAGGCAGTTATGTGATGGTCTCGAAGGTGTGACCTGGTCTGACGTCAGATATTCAGTTATCCCAATAAAGTTATTGCTCAATAAAAAAACCTGTTAACTGTATTTTTAATCTGTTTGAGCTAATAATAGGTATTAACAGCGGTATCTTTTGTGAACTGCGTCTACAATTAAAATAATTGCCCAAAATAAAAGAGTGTGAAATGGCTCAAATAACTAAACAAAAAATGACTGAGCTTTGGGGTAGTTCGACTTTTTATGGCGAAAGTGCTGCCTGGTTAGAGTCAATGTATGAGACATATCTGAGCCATCCGGAAAAACTGGAAGGTCATTGGCGTCTATATTTTGATGCGCTTCCAGCTGTTGATAAATCTGTAATAAAGGGCGCGGGTAAACCTGTGTCAAAAAAAGCTAATGGCCACGAGATCTCGCCAAGAGAAATTCATGATTACTTTATAGATTATGCGCAGCAAAAACACGCGCGAGGTTTTGAAGCGCAGACGAGTTTCGACCATGAGAAAAAACAGGTGCAAGTACTGCAGCTGATCAATGCCTATCGCTTTCGTGGTCATCTGATAGCCAATGTAAATCCTCTCGGTGATCGAAGGGCAACTAAAGTCGATGAACTTGATCTGGAATATCACGGTTTGTCCGAGTCTGATTTCGACACACATTTTGAAACCGGATCACTGGCGTCTGCTGCGAGTCTGCCACTAAGAGATATATATAAACTTATACGGCAGACCTATTGCGGCACTATTGGTACTGAATACATGCATATCATGGAGACTGCGCAAAAGCGCTGGATACAGCAGCGTTTAGAAACGTCACGTGGTCAGGCACATCTCAATGAGATAGAAAAAATAAATATATTGCAACAGCTGACTGATGCCGAAGGTCTGGAGCGCTATCTGCATACTAAATATGTAGGGCAAAAACGTTTTTCATTAGAAGGTGGTGAGTCGTTAATTCCATTACTGGATGAGCTGGTTCAATTTGCGGGTAAGCTGAAAATAAAAGAAGTAGTCATCGGTATGGCGCATCGTGGCCGGCTGAATGTACTGGTTAACATACTAGGTAAAACACCACATGAGTTGTTTGCCGAATTTGAAGGTACTAAAGAAGTTAAAGAACTGACGGGTGATGTTAAATATCATCTGGGTTTTTCATCAGACATGGATACACCGGGTGGCCCGGTGCATCTGGTGTTAGCTTTCAACCCATCACATCTCGAAATCGTTGCACCCGTTGTCGAAGGTTCAGTTCGTGCCAGGCAATGGCATAGAGGTGATCGTGAAGGTGACGAGGTTATGCCGGTGCAGATTCATGGCGATGCGGCTTTCTCCGGGCAGGGTGTTGTCATGGAAACCTTGCAGATGTCACAGTCACGTGGATATTTAACGCACGGCACGATCCATATTATTATTAATAACCAGATTGGCTTTACTACCAGCGCGCAGCAAGATGCGCGTTCAACTTATTACTGTACCGATATTGCCAAAATGGTGGGCGCACCTATTTTTCATGTAAATGCCGATGACCCTGAGGCGGTTACTATGGTGACGCGTACAGCGCTGGAGTTTCGTAATAAATTTAAAAAAGATGTAGTCATCGATATGGTGTGTTACCGGCGTCATGGCCACAATGAAGCTGATGAACCATCGGCAACACAGCCGATGATGTACAAAAAAATACATGCCGTTGAAACCACAAAAACAATCTATACAGAAAAAATAATCGCGGATAAAGTGCTGACTAAAGAACAGTGCGACATAATGACGCGCAGTGTTCGAAAGATTCTTGAGTCAGGCGACTGTATAGTGCCGCATAAGCTGCCAGCCTCGCAGGCAGACCTCTCTACGCATGTTGACTGGAGTAAATACATCTCTGATTCGATTTTGAAAGATGTTGATACCGGTGTGCCTCTGGATAAGATCAGGCAGGTCGCTGAAGTGTTTGAGCATCTGCCGGAAAACTTTCAGCTACAGGCACGGGTTGAAAAGATAGTGGCAGACCGTGTAAAGATGACAGCCGGTGCCTTATCGATTGATTGGGGTTATGCCGAACTTATGGCCTATGGCACCTTATTGAAGGACGGCTATTCGGTCAGGCTGTCTGGTCAGGACAGCGGCAGAGGAACATTCTTTCATCGCCATGCTGTGTTACATAATCAGGCCGATGGAAGCTCTTATACGCAGCTAAGAGAATTAGGTAATGAAAACAGTAACTTCCGGGTGTTTGATTCTTTATTGTCAGAAGCGGCGGTGCTTGCTTTCGAATATGGATTCTCTACTACGGAACCAGAGACGCTGGTTTTATGGGAAGCACAATTTGGTGATTTTGCTAATGGCGCTCAGGTCGTCATCGATCAGTTTATCTGTGCAGGGGAACATAAGTGGGGTCGTGCCAGTGGCCTGGTCATGTTACTGCCGCATGGTTTTGAGGGGCAGGGAGCGGAACATTCCTCAGCACGCCTGGAAAGATACTTGCAGTTATGTGCGGTTCATAACATGCAGGTTTGCGTACCGAGCACGCCTGCACAAATGTTTCATCTACTACGTCGACAGATGATAAGGAATTGCCGTAAACCACTTATTATAATGACTCCTAAGAGCCTGCTGCGAAATAAGCTGTGCGTTAATACGCTGGATGATTTAACCACGGGCACGTTTAACTGGGTACTTCCCGAGATCGATGAACTCGATGTAGAAAAAGTTAAACGCGTCATTATTTGCAGTGGTAAAGTTTATTATGAGTTGCTCGAAGTACGCCGTGTAAATAGAATTCATGACATTGCAATATTGCGTGTTGAACAGATCTATCCTTTTCCGGGTGAGCAGCTGGATGTTTTGTTGCAGCAATATAAGGGCACCAATGAGCTTATCTGGTGTCAGGAAGAACCAAAGAACCAGGGCGCCTGGGATTTTGTTAAGCTGAGGATTCCGTCATTTATTAACGCACGCTGGCAACTAGGATATGCCGGCAGGGCTCCATCATCAGTGCCTGCGGTGGGTTCTGCAAAACTGCATGCAAAACAGCAGCAGCTGCTTATTGATCAGGCATTAAATATTTCAGAATAATATAAAGAAGAACACTAATGAGCATAGAAATAAAAGTTCCTGCATTACCTGAATCTGTTGCCGACGCGGTAATCGCTAACTGGTATAAACAGGTAGGGGAGTCGATAGATGAAGATGAGGTTCTGCTTGATCTAGAAACGGATAAAGTCATTTTAGAAGTGCCTTCACTCAGACAGGGAGTGGTAAAAGAAATATACTTTGCAGTGGGAGATGTTGTTACTGCCGGTCAGCTATTGGCTGTTATCGATGACACAATTTCTGAAGCTTCAAAAAAGACAGCGACTGAGGATGCCATGACTGCAACGGCAACAACTACAGCTGCGATAGCGGCGATGAGCCCGTCAGTGCGTAAACTTATTGCAGAAAACTCGATAGACGATTCGCAGCTCGTTGGTTCGGGTAAACATGGCCGAATATTAAAGCAGGATGTCGAAAAATATCTGGCAGAAAAGTCGGTAAGTGATACTGCTGATAAAACCATCAAGTCGGTTACAGCGCAAGTCACAGGAGTAAAATCAGCGAGCGAAGGTGAACGCCTGGAGCGTCGTGTACCAATGACCAGGTTACGGGCACGTATTGCCGAGCGATTGCTGCAATCACAGCAACAAGCAGCGATCCTTACCACATTCAATGAAGTTAATATGAAGCCGGTGATGGAATTGCGATCTCGTTACAAAGACGCGTTCGAAAAAAAGTATGGTGTGCGTCTGGGTTTCATGTCCTTTTTTGTGCAGGCAAGTGTCGAAGCGTTAAAACGGTTTCCTGAGATCAATGCATCAATCGATGGTAATGAAATCGTATATCACGGTTATTATGATGTCGGTGTTGCGGTCTCTGGTCCAAATGGACTGGTGGTGCCGATATTACACGATGTCGACATTCAATCTATTTCAGAAATTGAACAGTCCATCGTGGATTATGCGGTTAAAGCAAAGAATAATAGCTTATCGATAAATGATATTACTGGTGGTACCTTTACTATATCAAACGGTGGTGTTTTTGGTTCGATGTTATCAACGCCGATTTTAAATCCACCACAGAGTGGCATATTGGGTATGCATAACATCACAGAACGCGCCATGGTGGTGGATGGTGAAATACAGATTTTGCCGATGATGTATCTGGCTTTGTCTTACGATCACCGCCTGGTTGATGGGAAAAGTGCCGTACAATTTCTAGTGACTATAAAGCAGTTACTTGAAGATCCTTCACGCATGTTACTCGGAGTGTAGTCGTGACAAAACAGCAGCCACCAATCTGGGATGTTGCCATTATCGGAGCAGGGCCTGCAGGTTATGTTGCAGCTATCCGTTGTGCGCAACTGGGTTTAAAGACAGTCTGTATCGATGAATGGGAAGATCATAAAGGTCAGTCATCATTGGGTGGCACGTGTTTGAATGTGGGTTGTATACCATCTAAAACATTGCTTGAATCCTCACATCTATACCATCAGGCAGGAAGTGAATTCGCACAGCACGGTATAAAAATCTCATCGTTAGATGTTGATGTTACGACCATGCAGGCCAGAAAAAATCAGGTGGTCCATGAGCTAACAGAGGGCATTAAGGCATTATTCAAAGCAAATAAAGTTGAATTAATCCATGGTCGGGCAAAGATTATGGCGCCAGGTTGCATCGAAGTTACTAGCCGTAAAACACGAAAATTAACCGATGACTTAAAGGCGCGAAATATTATTATTGCGACTGGTTCTTCTCCCGTAAGGCTGCAACAGGTGAAGCTTAAGGACGATTATATTTTTGATTCTGCGATGGCGTTGGAATTAGACAGTGTGCCAGAGCGACTCGGTATCATCGGTGCTGGTGCTATCGGTCTGGAGCTAGGCAGTGTCTGGTCACGCCTGGGTGCGGAGGTGGTTTTGCTTGAAGCGATGCAGGGATTCCTTTCGATGGCAGACAACAAGATCGCGAGTCTTGCCAGGCGCAGCTTCTCTAAACAGTCGTTAGATATCCGATTGAATGCCCGTCTGGTATCGGCAAAAGTAAAAAATAAAAAAGTACATGTGGTTTACGAAGATATAGCGGCTAACGGAGAGGTGACGGAAAAGCGGGAGGTTTTTGATAAATTAGTTGTTGCCGTTGGCCGCAAGCCCAATAGTGACCGAATGTTCGGAGAAGAGCTGGGTATCGAGCATGATGAACGTCGTTATATTTTAGTCAATGACCGCTGTGAGACCAGTGTGCCTAATATCTATGCGATAGGTGACGTGGTGCGTGGGCCCATGTTGGCACATAAAGCTTCGGAAGAAGGCATCATGGTGGCAGAGCATATTGCAGGGAATCATGCTCAAGTAAACTATGATCTGATACCTTCGGTTATCTATACGCATCCCGAAATCGCATGGGTAGGAAAAACAGAAGAGCAATGTAAGCAGGCCGGTCTTAAAGTTAATGTGGGTAGTTTTCCTTTAGCCGCGAGTGGTCGCGCACGAGCTATGGCTGAAACAGAAGGCCTGGTAAAAATAATCGCCGATACAGAAACCGATCAGGTATTGGGCGTGCATATATTTTCCGTACAGGCGTCAGAACTGATCTCGCAGGCGGTGCTGATGATGGAGATGCAGGCCACGGCAGAGGATATCGCATTGACCGTATTTGCGCATCCGACTTTATCAGAATCTTTACATGAAGCGGCGTTGTCGGTTCATGGTCGGGCTATACATATTAAAAACTGAATATCTGTTGCAGATACAAAGTCACCGAGAAGGGCCAGGGTACATCAGCTGCAGTCTAGATGTGGTTAAAATCTTTAGTATTTATTTTGCGAACACAAGCTTCTTCGTGATTTAATACGCGCAGTAAAAAGTTATCTAACTTAAGAGATAAAAATGAATCTACATGAATACCAGGCAAAACAGGTTTTTGCTAGCTACAACATGCCGGTACCTAATAATCAGGTTGTTAGTTCGGTCGATGAGGTGCCTGCTGCGCTAAAAAAACTTTCCGGTGATCGCTGGGTAGTAAAAGCACAGGTACATGCCGGTGGTCGAGGCAAAGCGGGCGGTGTAAAGCTACTTGCTGCTGTCGATGCTGTAACTCAGGCGGTGAATGAGATGCTGGGTTCACATCTGGTTACGATTCAGACAAATGAGCAAGGACAGCCTGTTAATCAGGTGTTGATAGAAGAAGTCAGTAATATCAAACGTGAGCTTTATTTAGGGGCAGTTATTGATCGTGCCTCGCAACGTGTAGTGATTATGGCTTCTACCGAGGGCGGTATGGAGATCGAAAAAGTTGCCGCCGAAACGCCAGAGAGAATATTAAAGACAACCATTAACCCTCTGACTGGTTTGCAACCCTATCAGTCACGTGAGTTAGCTTTCGGTTTAGGCTTAGAAGGTGATGAGCTAAAGCAGTTCTCGCGTCTATTAAGTGGCTTTGCAAAAATGTTCGTCGAAAAGGATTTGAGTCTGGTTGAAATTAATCCTTTGGTGGTAACGGCAGAGGGTCAGCTGATCTGTCTCGATGGAAAAATAAATATCGATGATAATGCCTTATACCGTCAAAAAGAAATTTTTGTGATGCGCGATGAATCACAGGAAGATGCACGTGAGAACCGAGCCAAGGAATGGGACTTAAATTATATCTCACTGGACGGTGATATCGGCTGCATGGTTAATGGTGCCGGCCTGGCCATGGCTACCATGGACCTGATCAAACTCTGCGGTGGCGAGCCGGCTAACTTTTTAGATGTTGGTGGTGGTGCAACCAAAGAGCGAGTAAGTGAGGCGTTCAAAATAATTTTATCAGACAGTAATGTAAAAGGCATATTGGTTAATATTTTTGGCGGTATCGTACGCTGCGATCTGATTGCTGAAGGCATTATCGGTGCAGTACAAGAAGTGCATGTAGATGTACCAGTAGTTGTTCGACTAGAAGGCAACAATGCAGCGCTTGGTAGTAAGTTATTATCGGAAAGTAATGTTAATGTTATCGCGGCCAATGATCTGACTGACGCCGCGGAAAAAATTGTAGCTGAAGTAAATAAAAATCGTAAATAGAACAAAAAGTTTTCGCGATCTCTCTTAGATGATGATAAGAATAAATTGATATGAGCGTATTAATAAATAAAGATACTAAAGTAATCTGCCAGGGTTTTACTGGAAAACAGGGTACCTTTCACTCCGAACAGGCTATAGCCTACGGTACAAAAATGGTTGGTGGTGTTACCCCGGGTAAAGGTGGGCAGACACATCTTAACCTGCCAGTTTTTAATACTGTCAGAGAAGCCGTGCAAGAAGCGGGTGCCAATGCCAGTGTCATTTATGTACCAGCTCCTTTTTGTAAAGATTCGATACTCGAAGCTATCGATGCAGGTATCGAGTTAATCGTGTGCATTACCGAAGGTATTCCAACGTTGGATATGTTGCAGGTGAAGATAGTAGCGGATGATGCAGGTGCAAGAATTATTGGGCCGAACTGTCCCGGTATTATCACCCCGGGAGAATGTAAGATCGGTATCATGCCGGGTGAAATTCACTTGCCGGGTAAAGTCGGTGTTGTTTCCCGTTCTGGTACGCTCACTTACGAAGCAGTAAAACAGACGACGGATGCGGGTTTTGGTCAAACCACCTGTATCGGTATTGGCGGTGACCCTATTCCGGGAACCAGTTTTATAGATTGTTTGAAATTATTTGAAAATGACCCGCACACGGAAGCTATTCTAATGGTCGGCGAGATCGGTGGTAGTGCCGAGGAAGAAGCGGCTGAATTCATCCAGTCAGAAGTTAGCAAACCTGTTACTGCATTTATTGCTGGCGGTACCGCACCTAAAGGCAAGCGCATGGGTCATGCGGGTGCGATTATTTCGGGTGGTAAAGGTACAGCAGCGGAAAAATTTGCTGCTTTGGAAAAGGTTGGTGTGCTTACCGTGCGTTCACCGGCTGAGCTTGGTAAAGGCGTTGCTGAAGCGACTGGTTGGTAAGTTTTTTAAATTTATTATCTCTCTGTAGGAGCGGAACTTCATTCCGCGATTTAGGTTTGGCCGAAGTGGTTTGAGTTGGGGCCTGGTTGATTAATACTTACGATTGATTTTTATTTAGGCATTGTGGGGCGAGACCCACAATGCCTAACAAAAATACACGGAAAATATTGCTCAATCCGGCATCAGTTTAAACTACTTCGGTCAAACCTAAATCGCGGAATGAAATCCGCTCCTACAGGTGAATGATTAGCCCGCGGTGTCAGAACTGCGATGCCTATCAAGAAACGCCGTAAAGTGCCACCCAATAAAAAAAGCGGCTACTGTAAAAACAGTAAGCCGCCTTTTTAAACAGTTAGCCATTCAGCTGAATGGCTAACTAGCTAGATATATCTAGCTTAAAACATC
>CAWBXM010000163.1:0-5334 GCA_963792545.1 uncultured Gammaproteobacteria bacterium
GGGAACCTATTAAGAATAATGAAACAGGGGTTAATTGCCAGAGTTATTATTTACGAAGCCGACATTGATGAAACATCATCAAAGGCGAGTAACCACCACAAAGCGGACTCCAGAATAATTAGCGTGACAGAGAAAAGACGACCCATCTGAATCCCTGGACATAATTTGATTAATGGCTCGATCTGTTCAATTTCTAACTTATTCTTTGTTGAAATCTGCCATGACATTAAAAATCCGTGGTGCTAATATAAATAAGTAAATTGTATATTTCATTGGGAGAGGTGATTCAAATGACACACATTCAAATTGCACCGGATGTCGAATTCAAGATGGATATTAACCTACCTGAAATTACCGCTGACGCTAGGGACTACGACCTGCAGCAACATAAAGCCGAAGTATATGCTGAATTTGAAAAGCGACTGAAGAAAGCCTTTCCAGAAGGATTCAAAATTAATACTTTTGAATTTGGTCAGGATAACAGTCTTTAGATATTTAGGAGATAGGCTATGGATATTAATCTTGTTGATATTACTGTACATATCGATGAAAACTTGAGCCCTGAACAGAGAATAACGGTAGAAGACAGTCTTCGTGCCCTGGACGGAGTTGTCAGCGTACATGGTTCAAGCAAAACACCACATCTGACCATTGTGCAATATAATCCTGAAGTTATGGACTCTCAGAAAATTCTGAAACGCATAACGGACCAGGGCGCGCATGCCGAACTTATTGGTCTGTAGATTGGAGGAAATGCAACGGTCGTATTGGGTAATACCAATGACCTGACTTTAATCATTCCCTGTTCGAAATGGTGTGTGATGGTGTGATTGTTATAGTGATGTCAGCTTGCCAACCATACAAGAAGTACACCATCATCGAGTGGGCGTTTGCTATGCCGCAGTAATCGGACTATCAATGATTTCGGCTGAACTTACGTTGTCGACCCAACTCGGTCGTTCGGGTGATTGCCTTACGATGGTCGGAAACCACTTCATAGCAGCCATTAAGACATAATGCCTTACAAGGGCTAATTCATTGCAAAGCAGACTTTAAGAAAATAATCCTGACAGCGCATTTCGACCCAGACTGTGTGAAAACCCCAACTTCTATATAATATAGCTTTCATTCAGCAAGGCATTGTCATGACTGACTTCATTGAAGGCGAAAACAGAAATCAAGCCACATTATTTCCTGAGCGACTCGACGATTACATAACAGAAGACAATGCTGTTCGAGTCATTGATGTCTTTATCGATGGCATTGATCTTTCTAATCTGGGTTTTAAAACAGTCCCAGAGGTCACTGGGCGACCCGCTTATCATCCAGCGACAATGCTGAAGCTTTATGTCTACGGTTACCTTAACCGAGTTCAGTCCACTCGCCGACTTGAACGAGAAGCGGGTCGTAATGTTGAGCTTATGTGGTTGCTGAGTCGTTTAGCACCTGATTTTAAAACCATTGCAGACTTTCGTAAAAATAATACAAAAGCGATTCGTTTAGTTTGTCGTGAGTTTGTGATCATCTGCCGTAAGCTCAATTTATTTAGTGAGGCTTTTGTTGCCATCGACGGCAGCAAGTTTAAAGCGGTCAACAACCGTGATCGAAATTTTACCCATACCAAAATAAAAAATCGGCTAGAACAAATCGATGAAAGCATCGAGCGTTACTTAGGTCGAATAGCCAGTGCTGATCGATACGATACATTCGTTTCAAAAAAGAAAACCGAACGAATGGAAAAAAAGATCGCCAAGCTTAAAACAGAAATAGATCGTTTGAATAGGCTTGAAGTGAAGCTGCTCGAAACACCCGATAATCAAATATCACTAACCGATCCTGATGCACGCTCCATGGCAACCAGAGGACGAGGTTCAGGCATGGTAGCGTATAACGTGCAAACCGCTGTGGACACTAAGTATCATCTTATTGTTGCGCATGAAGTCACGAATGTTGGCAATGACCGCGCGCAGTTAATGAATATGGCAACCCAGGCTAAAGAAGCACTCGCCGTCGATAGCCTGGCGGTTGTTGCCGACCGGGGTTATTACAGTGGTGTAGAAATTAAAGCGTGTGAAGATGCAAATGTTACGGTCTATCTTCCAAAGTGTGACATGACGGGTAACCAATCAAAAGGGCTTTTTGGTAAACGTGACTTTATTTATAAACCAGAAGCTGACGAGTACGAATGCCCTGCCGGTGAGCGTGCTATTTATCGTTTTGATGGTCACGAAAAAGGCAGAATTATTAAGCGCTACTGGTCATCTGCCTGCACCAGCTGCTCGATAAAGTCGAAATGCACAACGGGCGTCAACCGTCGCCTTAGTCGCTGGGAACATGAAGATGTACTAGATACGGTCGAGGCTAGAATTACGCAAGAACCTGATCGCATGAGTGCAAGAAGAGAAACCGTTGAGCATCCCTATGGCACGATTAAAGGCTGGATGGGATACACGCATTTTCAAATGCGAACACTTGAGCGTGTCAGTGCAGAAATGAGCCTGCATGTGCTCGCTTATAATTTAAAAAGGATGATAAATGTTCTGGGTGTTCCAGCATTACTTGAAGCAGTGCAGGCGTAAGCCTGTTGTTGCACTGTAATTACACTCCACTAAAATGCACTGCTTTCCATATAACAGTTTCAGAATTTAATGATTTTAAGGATGGCGTATCGATATCATCCATTCATGAATCACTTAAACGAGCACCGGTTACTTCTCATAGTGCGATTTATACAAATTAGTGAGTTTTCACACAGTCTGGACCCTTTTGCGACGTTCAGACTGGATAATGAACTAATGCCGACTAGACTCTCATTATCAGTGTATAACGAGACACGAGGTCTCGTTAATTCAACTGTTATGTGTAAAAATCAACAAGCAGATTTCAATCTTAAATTGTCAACAAAGGGTAAAAAGTCTTTGTCCGTAAACAGCAAAGGGATTTTATTTTCAATACAGTAAGTTGCAATAATCACATCTGCTGTTTTTCTGATGGTAATTCCTTTTTTTCTTAGCTTTCTAAAGTTATTGGCGCTTTTAATTGCCAGTTCCTTTCCTAGTAAATCATGTACAGTTAATGATGTTAAAACATTCTTAGCAGCTTTATAGTCTGTATCGCTCCTAAACCCTTGCAGTACCTCTGCGAGTATAAGATCACCAATAACAACCTCTTCGAGTCCAAGTATTTCATTTAATTTATCAGTTTCAGCATTTTCAATACCATTAAAAAAATCAATCCAAACACTTGAGTCAACTAAAATCATTATTTAGCTCTCATTTCTTCTAGGTTGCCTTCCCACTTTAACTTGCCTCTAAGGGCTCTTATAGAGGCCTGTTTGTTTAATTTAATCAACGCCTTGAGCCCCAATTCAACGGCTTCTTTTTTGGTACTTAAACCCGTTGCTTTTAAAGCATCAGCCATTAAACTATCATCAATTTCAATATTTGTGCGCATTACAGCCTCCGATGTGTATTATAATAAAAATGTGTACACATGGTAGCAAATAAACACATAACAAGTCAATTAACGGCGACCGCAAAAAGCGCGTCGCGTTATTTCAAACGTTGAAGGTCTGTTCCTGACCGGATATCCGCGCTCGTGATAATGAGTCGATCAGTTGAATTTTCTCCACAAAGCAGCCTTTAAACCTTGATTTATTGTTCTGGTCTGTAGTACAAATAGACTTCAATTTAACGAGAGAGGATTAAATATGTCAGAAAAATATAATGTATCTGTGAGACAGCAGGAAACAGGTGATGGCATAAGTCGTCGAGATATGCTGTTAGGTATGAGTGCCGTGGCGAGCATGGCTTATGCCGGTTCAGTACCAGCAGCTTCTAAAGAGCATGATCACAGTAAGCACTCGACACAGTTAACCGATCTCATGGATGCAGTAAATAACTGTACTGATAAAGGTCGTCGCTGTATTTCTCACTGCATGGTCAGTTTCACTGAGGGTGACACCGAACTGGCAAAATGTGCGAGCAAAGTGCAGGAGATGATGGCTGTCTGTGGCGGTTTTGCTTATCTGGTGGCATCAAATTCGAGTTACACAAAAGATTACGCACAGGTATGTGAAAAGGTTTGTGCAGACTGTGCGAAAGAATGTAAAAAACATGATGAACACAAGGAATGTAAAGCATGTGCTGCTGCCTGTGACGATATCATCGATGCGATAAAACTTAGTTTTTCGTAAGTTAAGAATACTGGTTTTGTTGTGAGTATAACCCCCTTTTTGGGGCGTTATACATTCTGGTATGGTTATTATAAATACATTTATCGCTGACACTGAACGTGATTTTTTTATCTGACAATCCATTCATGGCCGCTTATCCGCGGTCGTGATATTGAGCTGATAGAGCGTTGACGACCCGAAGTAGACTGTCAGAAAATATTCCCCAGTTTCGCTACATTATCAGGTTTTCCCCTACATACAACGGGAATGGTTCAGTGCATAATCTATTCAGCCGATGCACGGATAGCATTGATATTTGGAAGTCAGGCTGTTGTCGATCCAAAACAGCCGATCAGTAGTTGTAGGCACCGTCCTCTAGAATTATAGGGTTTTCTCTTATACAAGCATTACAGATAGCAATGTATAGTCACTATATGCTTATTAAGGATTGTTACTTAAACTTGGATTTATAAAATAAAAAGCAATTGATTTGATAGTAAATTAAATTTTAAGAGATGTTCTAATGATTTTAGATACGATGACTTATTCGGTAATGACAGTCGTAGCGGCAATGTCTTTTATCGTTATTCTTTTAGCTTCGTTACCTCAAGATCAACAAGGTAACAGTAATAAATAAACTTAAATTAGCTCACTGACATCAGTGATATGAAACGAACAATGTAGTCTTAATGCTGATCAAACCCTCATTGTCATGCGCTAAAGATAGTATTTTGGCTACATCGTAAGAGGCGTAACTGTTAAAGTTATGCCTCTTTTTTATTCCTTGAATATTTTTATAACTAGACTTTCAAGAAAGTATGAAAATAAAATCCTCAAAACTAAAAGAAAAGATTTGTAATAAATGCAAGTTAAAAAATAGATGTGGTGATCTACCTGGTTTCTGCGCACTGATATATTATGTTCCATTCGTTCTAGTGGTAGTTATGTTGTTCTATTTTTTTATAACCATGAAGTTGTAGCTATTCAATCAACACTCTTGAATGTCCGGACGAAAGCGACCATTGGATTATCCCGGAGTTGTTGATTTGCTCAACGGTCAGTAACCGGCCATGAACGGAGTGTCATTAGTTTTTACTCTGATAACCAAAATTCACATCTACATAAAAGCCGAATATATGTACATATCTTAATTTTGTTCA
>CAWBXM010000164.1:0-9844 GCA_963792545.1 uncultured Gammaproteobacteria bacterium
CTTCCTTATCAGGTCTATACCTGCTCACATACCAGTTAGTGTATTCGCAATATAACCCAGTCTATTTCGGGAAACTTACGATTTCTGTGAACGTATAAATTTGGTTATATTATAAATAGCTTTTGACGACCCACAATCGACGTTCGGATTTTTTAGTAATAATTAATTCTGAATTGATGCGGGTGAAACCTAATAGAAATCGCGCTTTGCAAAGCGCTCCTACAAGTCGTTATATGCTTGTAGGAGCGGAATTTATTCCGCGATCAACGGTTAAAACATGAATACAAGCCTAAAACAAAGCCTGCAGGTTTATATTTAACGACTTCTCAAGCGTTATTTTTTTGGCGAAGGATTTTCATTTTGAAGAGTTAAGGTCGTTATCAATTGCGTGTTGTGCTGTAGTTCAGCCACTCCCTGATTAGTGATTGTCAAAATGAAAGACTCTTCCTTGTCTGGTTCTGTTGAAGGCGTACAATCCAGTAAAATTTTCTGTTTGTCCGTTGCACTCCAGAAACAGTGCCATTGTGCATCACCCAGTTTTGATGTTGTGAAACTAGCTCTTCCATCAAAGCCGACGACTAATCTACCGACGCCATAATCATTATCTTCCGTTGTTTCCCAAACACCACTTGCAGGATGTGGTGCGCAGGCTGACAGAATAAAAACGGTGGTTAGTAAAAGTAGAGAAAGAGAAAATTTCATATACATTAGTCAGTTATTAGTCAAAAGAAAAAGCACGATAAGCTTTTGCTACGTTTCTTTCATCGTTAAGAAACGCGGCGATATATTTCTTTATTTAATATACTGCTCCCTTTTTTTGTCTGTTAAAGCTTTGAGAAAACTTGTTATGTCATTCACTTGCTGATCAGTAAGTTGTTCGTCCAGTTGTAGTTTTGCCATTTTGCGTACTGCTTCTTCTAGTGTTGCTATTTTGCCATCATGAAAATAAGGCGCTGTCAAAGCGACGTTACGAAGTGGCGAAACTTTGAAAAACATACGATCATCTTCATCTTTTGTGAGCAGGTATATACCCTGGTCAGCCTGGTTTTCGTATGGATTTTTTTTGCCCAGTGGTTCATAAGTTTCACCACCGATCAGTTTTCCGTCATGGCATGACTTGCAGTCGATTCTGATAAAGGTTTCAAGGCCGTTTTGTTCAACCTTGCTTAATGCCGCTGCATCGCCGTTGAGAAAATCATCAAAGCGGCTGGGTGTTATTAAGGTACGTTCGAATGCGGCAATGGCTTCGGCGATATTCTGATAGGTAATGGCCGGCTTGTCTTCAGGGAAAGCTTTGGCAAAAGCTATTTTATATTCAGCAATATTCTGTATTTTCTTTTCTACTGTTTGCTCGTCAGGCATCCCCATTTCTATAGGATTAAGGATGGGGCCTTTTGCTTGCTCGACCAGGTCTTCGGCGCGACCATCCCAGAACTGACTATCCTGCCAGCCTGCATTCAGTACGGTTGGGCTATTGCGGGTTCCCAATTCTTTTCTTGCACCTGGCGAGGTCGGTAAATTATCGACACCTGCAAAACCGTCCGTCAAGATGTGGCAGGAAGCACAGGATTGGGTGTCATTGATAGACAGACGTTTTTCAAAATAGAGTTTCTCGCCGAGTGCAATACGTTCCGCTGTGTCATTTTCTGCACCGGGCATAGTATCTGGCAATGGTGAAAAAATACGATTTGCACGACGGATCAGTAGTTCCGTATCACCTGCAATAACAGACGTTGTTGCCAGTAATAAAAATACTACAACGATATTACCAACTATGTTTATTTTTTTAAGGTTTACCATGCATCTCTTCAACATGTTTATCAAAACCCGCAGGTTTTTCTATGTTACCCGCATAAATATAACTGGCGATCTTCTGTGCATCTTCTTTGGTAACTGAGACCGGGGGCATGAGATTAAATCGGCGAATTGCGCCGCGCATCAAACTTTTATTCTCATCCTGTTTTTCTACCCAGTTAGTGACTGCGGTAACAAATGAAGTCTTATCGGGGTGAATGTTTATATAGTGCAATCTGACGGCTGCAATAGGTGGCGCAACCCGTTGACTCATGTCCATGCCACCGGTGAGTCCATGACAGCTTGAACAATACGTTTTGTATAAGTGTTCACCCTGTTTTACTTTACTGTCTGCAAACACTGCTTGTGATGAAAACGTAAAAGCTAATAACAAAAATGATTTTGTAACATTATTTATATTAAGTAATTTAATGACTGGTTCCCTCTATGTATCGTGTCTTATTAAACACATTGTATTTGCCTGAGGGTTTATTCATCGGCAGGCGTTTTATTTCTTCCAGGGTTTCTGCATCGTAAACGATCACCGCACCATCAGTATCCCAGATACTGAGCAAGGCGTATTTACCGTCGCGGGTGAATTCGACATGGGCGGCGGTTTTGCCCGGGGCGGGTCGCAGAGTTTTGACGATTTCCAGTGTGCGTTTGTCGATCACATGCATGGCATCTTTGTTAGGACCAAAAAACACGTCGACCCAGGCGAAGTTTGTGTTTTTGTGGCTGCGCATGAAAAAACCAGGGCCGAGCGTTTTTATCTGTTTGATAGTTTTCCAGGTTTCCATATCGATAACGCTGACCTTACCCTCTTTAAGATTTGGGGTTGCCAGTACGGTTCGGCCTTTGTACTCAAAAGTGATGCCTGAGCCAAGGTGTGGCATGCCCGGCAGTTCCAGATCAGGCACAATGACTCGGCCGATATCCATATCAACCACCTGCCCTTTTCCCTCGCGGGAGGCACCGATCAATGACACATATTCCTGATCAAAAAAGAAATCATCAAGATAATCATTAACTGTAATTCGCCGAACCGGGAAAGGCTCAGATTTGACGTTTTCGCCGGATTCGGGATTGTAATCATGTACCCAGCCAGCGAAACCCATCGGTGGCTCATCTGCGTAAGATACTTCCCATAACTCGGGGATGTCTTTGAATGCAGCGATAAAACTGTTACGTGGTGGTGCGGTATAGACTGCACTGACACGTGATGATTTTCCGCTGCTGTCTTTGGCATCATAGAGCTTGATAGGACTTAAATCTTTTGCATCTAACAGTACCAGTGTGTGTGGCAGATAGTTGGCGATCATCACATAACGGCCATCAGCTGATACAGCCTGGTTACGGGTGTTGATACCGGCACGGATTTCGGCAACCAGTTTCAGGTTATAGATATCATATTTACTGATCCAGCCGTCACGCGAGGCGAAATAAACGAAACGGCCATCCGGTGAATATTTAGGTCCGCCGTGTAGCGCAAAACGTGATTTAAAACGGTGGATGGGTTCGAGTTTATCGCCATCGAGCAGGGTAACGTGATGATCACCCAGCTCCACCACCAGGAACATATTGAGCAGGTCGTCTACTTCAAAAACAGGTTTATTGGGTAAATCTTCTTCTTTGTTATGGATGATCTGGCTGGCTTTTATCTGTTCCATACCCCAGACAGGCGTTTCTTTTAACGGGGTGTAAACATAGTCTACTAATAACTGGATCTGTGCATCGTTCAGCTTTTCTCTGAAGGCGGGCATCTGAGTTGCTATACGACCATTTTTGATCACTTCAATGGCGGCTTTTTTGCGCAGGCGTTTCAGGTTTTCCGGCAGTAATGCTGGACCCATGCCGCCAAGGCGTTTTGCCTGGTGGCATTCAGCACAGTTGTTTTTGTAGAGCTTTTCAGTACTGGTGCTTACCGAGTCAGCGCCATAGGATTTCTCTGGAAATAAGAAGTAGACGAGTACTACTACAGCCATGATCAGTATGACTTTAGCAAGGACTATCTTAACTATGGTGGATTTTTTCATTCTTATATTATTTCTTATTCTGTCACGTGTACTGTGCCTGTCATCCTGGGATGTGGGCCACAACGGTAGGGAAATGATCCCGCTTGTTCAAACTGACGTTCATAGGATTCATCAGGAAAGAGGTAATCAGGTTCTTCCTCTCCCAACGCTTCGAACCAGACACTATGGTACTGACGTTTTTCCTGATTTAGCCAGTTTATCGTCTGACCGCGTTTGATGGTGATTTCCTGTGGGACGAATTTGAAGTCTTTGATGATCACCTGGGGTTTGTCAGCAGCAAATGCAGCATGATCGAAGGCTAATAAGGCAAAAATCAGTGATAACCATTTCATTTGTCTGTCCTCAACATAGTATGGGTTTATTTAAACTCTGTATCGCGGAATAAAATCCGCTCCTACGAGCCTGAAGCCGCACCTGTAGGAGCGGATTTTATTCCGCGAACTGTTTACAAGTTTAACCAAACTCTATCAATAACTACAGTATACAAAAAAAGGCCGCAAGGCATATAGCCAGCGGCCCATCTTTTGTGTCGATCTAACTTTATTTGGCTATAGCATTGATCTCCGCCTCATCGTTATCGAAACCAAGCTTTAAACCTAATGAAACATGATGGAAACGGCTGCTGCTGTAATCATCGTGAATCGCAAAACCGATGTTGTACATCTGGTCGAGTGCCATGCTGATATCACCAGCCTGGTCTGAGGTGAGCTTGCGTGTCATCTCAACTGTCCATATGCCATCTTTAAGTTCGCCGCTAAAGTTTACGCCCTGCCCGCCAGTCATTACACGTTCAGCAAGGATGTAACCGTCTTCGGATTCGCCAGTGCCTGACTTGAAGCGTAATAGATCCATGAAGCTACCATTTTCCAGTAAGGCCTGAATTTCAGCTTCATCTTTCAGCTTATCCCAGCCGCCGCGTTTCTTGCCATCCTTGCCTTCGATTTCGATATCAGTACGGCTCTCTTTCAGGTACTTGGTAAAACCATCACTGAGGTCAAGTCGCTTAGACAGTTCACCACTCAGTGCCGCATCATCGGGTTGATGTGGCATGTAATTTACATCGTGATGACATGACTGCCAGCAGCCAGCTCTTTCTGCAAATTCTACTTTAGGATTTTCTTCATCATCGTAGGCCAGCATGATTGCCAGTTTGATCTGATTGTCTGCATCCATCTTGCCACCATCTGCAAAAGGAATCGGTGCATGTTCGCCGTCCTCCCACTGGAACTGCATGTACAGGTTGTCGGCATCATGTGCGGCTTTGATGTTAACCAGTATGCTGCCGCGTTTGCCGGGAATCGGTGTTGGCTCTACTTTTTCACCGGTTACGATCAGGTCACCGATGTCCACTTCTTCGTCCTCGTGGCATTCAAAGCAGCGATCACCTGTAGTGACGGCGCGTTTGCCACCATGGTCGCTGCCTTTGAGGACCCATTCCATCGAAGCCTGGCCAGGGTAGAACAGGGTGACTTCCCTGGCTTCTACACCACTCCAGTCGATGCTGGCGCCAGATGATGATGGCGCTGCTGTTGCCGGTTTGGCTGCAGTTGTTGCCGCTGCTGGTGTGGCAGCCTCTTCTGGCTCAGCTTTAACAGGTTCCTCAACAGATTCGACCTTATCCTCTTCTTTGTTGTCTTTATCGGTAACAAGTTTCATGCCGTTATCGATAAACGCCTGCCATTGTGGTGCGATGGGGCGTTTGTTCTTGGCAACAGGTTTGGAAATTTCTTCAAGCTCTTCTTCGCTGAGTTTGTCATGGACCTTGTTGTGTGCGATGCCTTTATGACAGTCGATACAGGTATTGCCATCTCTCATCCCAGCAGCGTGTTGTTTACGAGAGCGTTTTTTCTGGTCTTCAGGTTTCATCGAATCGAAGTTATGACAGTTTCGGCACTCGCGCGAATCGGTATCTTTCATCGCATGCCAGACATTTGTTGCCAGCTGTAAACGCTTCTCATTGAATTTTTCAGGCGTGTCGATAGTGCCGAGTGCTTTATGTAATAACTCGTTACTGGCCTGTACCTTACGTACGACTTTGTGTATCCATGGACGAGGTACGTGGCAGTCAGAGCAGGTGGCGCGGACACCGCTGCGATTAGTGTAGTGAATGGTTTTTTTGTATTCCTGGAAAACGTTTTCTTCCATCTCATGGCAGGAGATACAGAAGTCCATGGTATTGGTCACTTCCATTGCAGTATTAAAACCACCCCAGAAAATGACACCGATAATCATAAAAAACAATGCCGCGCCTAAAGTGGTTCCGAGCAGAACCTTGCGTGACATTAAACCAAATTTCTTTGATGGATTAACCATGGATTATATTCACCCTGATATTGTTAATGTGTATTACATAAGAGGCCTTAAATAAAGACTCTTGTGTAATAACATGCCTGATGCATGTGCTTTTTATTTAAAAGAAAGGCGGACATACAGTCATGCATGTCCGCCCTGTTACTTTTATATTATAACTTTATTAATCATTAAGTTACATGGTTAACGCGGTTATACACGTTGAACTTACCAGTTGGTGCATAAAGTCCTTTGATACGTGCTTTCTCTTTCAGTGTCTTAGCATCAAAGATGATGATTTCACCGTTAGGCTTCAGACTGTCTGAACGATTCCATACAGAGGCCCAAACTTCAGTACCATCTTTGTTGAACTCGAAGTGAACGGCTGCGTAACCCTTCTTATCAGTCAACTGGATAGTCTTAACAACCTTACGGGTCTTCTTGTCGATGACCTTAACAGACTGCTGGATAACAGGCTCAGGGTGTTTAGTCTGGTCAGCCCATACGTAGTCACTCTTAGGATGGGTACGTAAGAATACGCCAGCACCATCGGTATCAACTGTGTAACAAAGTTTCCATGCCTGGTCTTTATGACCTTTAGGATCATTACCCCAAACACTTACTTTACCCACACCAAGATGTGTTGTACCAGCTACAGGACCACACTTGTCATCGTTCCAGTTTGCACCAGGACCTGGGTGAGGTTTGCTGGCAACATCGATCATCGCTTCCAGTTTCTGCGTCTTGGAGTCGATGACCACCATCTTGTCAGAAGCGTTTGCTGCGATCTGGAAATAACGACCAGTCGGGTCGAAGAAGCCGTCATGCAGGTACTTGGCGGAGTTGATCTCGGTGATTTTGAGATTATCGAGATCAGAGTAATCCACTTGCCACATCTGACCCAGCTCTTTCATCGCAACTAACCAGGTTGGTTGCATCGGAGTGTCATAGATAGCAGCAACACGTGATTCGTTAACATACTCACCGTCAATATTAACACCGCGAGTAGAAACGACTTTCAGTGGTTCCATAGTTTCAGCATCAGCAATAACGAAGTGTGGTGGCCAGTAAGCACCACCGATAACGTACTTGCCATCACCTGATACGGCGACGTCGCGTGCGTCATAAGCAACCTGTACCTGGGCAACTTTCATGTTTTTAGGATCAGCCCAAAGGTCAATCTTAGTCATCATGCCATCACGACCCATTACGTACCAGAAACGACCAGCGTCTTTGGCATGCAGTGTTTGATGATGCTCAACTGTTTTCAGTACGTGTACTGCATAACCGGTAGGGATATGCGTGACCACTTCTTTCTTGTCACCGTCGATGATAGCGATCGAACCTTTATCACGCTCGATGGCGATGAAGAAATTTTCCCAGTTACGGCCATGTACTGGCTTAGTTGGGTAGTCTTTAGGTTGTACAAAAACCTTGTGACGTTCTTTCATCAGAGCCAGAGACATCTCTGCAGGAACAGGTGGTTCCATCTGGATGTAACGAGCTAGCAGGTTGATCTCTTCCTTACTGAAAATGTCATCAAAGTTGTTCATGCCACCTTCGGTACCGAGGGTGATAATCTTGGTAAGACGTTTTGTACCTAGTTTAAGCGTACCTTTTGTCTTTTTAGCTTTGTTTGCTTGCGGCTCCAGGCTTTTACCAGTCGCACCTTTACGCAAAACGCCGTGACAACCTGCACAGCGCTGGAAGTACATGCTTTTTGCCTGTTCGAACTCGGCATCATTAAGTGGCTTGAATGCTTCTTTCGCAGCAAACGCGGAGCCCGAAGACACCGTCATACCGATACTGGCTACGAGTACTGCTGCCCCGTACTTAGTCATATGTTTTAATTTCATTAAGTTAAACTCCCACTATATGGTTTTAGTAATATATACATTTTTAGATTCTGTCACTTTCATTCAAGCCGGCAACGGTCTTGTTAGCTCGGCAGAAGTCATTACGTCGAAATTGACATCGAACGGCAATCGCTGACATGGTCAGTGTTTTGCAGATGTGTATTCGAGATAAGATTTCTGTTACTGCAGTATTTTAATATTCCTGCGTTTAGCTATTGCAAACAAGACATTAAACTTATGGCACGTAAATGTGTTTGACATAAATCAAGCATATCTGGCGATTTTATTACGGATGATGTGTATTTTCTGAAAAAGGTTGATACAGATCAAGTTACATCTTGATAAGGATCAATTAATTAAAAAAATCGCCATACTTTTAATCATTATCTACTGAAAATAATAAAACTAAAAATTGACCAGCTGACGAATCCGTTCAATTTCATCGCGTACTCTCGCGGCCTCTTCAAATTCCAGATTACGTGAATGTTCATACATCTGCTTTTCAAGTTTCTGCAGTGTTTTGGTCAGCTGCTTCGGTGTCATTGCCTGGTAAGTCGCTTTTTCTTCTGCCACTTTTTGCAGTTCGACGGTTTTTCTGGAATGTTTATCACCATAACCAGATTCCAGCACATCACTGATGCCCTTGATGATACCTGCAGGTGTAATACCATGTTTTTCGTTATACGCTATCTGAATGGCGCGGCGTTCTTCGGTGACATCGATCGCCTTCTGCATCGAACCTGTAATCTTATCGGCATATAAGATTGCCTTACCGTTAATATTTCTCGCGGCACGGCCGATGCTCTGTATCATGGAACGCTCTGAACGGAGAAAACCCTCTTTATCTGCATCGAGAATAGCGATGAGAGAAACTTCAGGCATGTCCAGTCCTTCGCGCAACAGGTTGATACCGACTAACACATCAAATTCGCCGAGTCGCAGATCGCGAATAATTTCGACACGTTCGACAGTGTCGATATCAGAATGTAAATAACGTACACGTACATCATGCTCACTAAGATAATCGGTAAGATCTTCGGACATACGTTTAGTCAGCGTAAGAATAATGACACGTTCGTTCTTTGGCACACGGAGATTGATTTCTGACAGCACATCATCTACCTGGGTTGCCACCGGACGCACTTCGATTACAGGGTCGAGCAACCCGGTCGGGCGCACTAACTGCCGGGCAATCGCATCTGAGTGTTCGTCTTCATAAGGACCCGGCGTAGCTGAAACGAATAATGTCTGTGGCGACATCGCTTCAAACTCATCAAAACGCAATGGCCGATTATCCAGTGCCGACGGCAGACGAAAACCAAAGTTCACCAGGTTCTCTTTACGTGAACGGTCGCCTTTATACATAGCGCCGATCTGCGGTACCGACACATGGCTCTCATCGATTACCAGCAAGGCTTCTTTGGGCAGATAATCAAACAGACACGGCGGTGGTTGGCCGGGCGCACGGTGCGAGAGATAACGAGAATAATTCTCTATACCACTGCAGTAACCCAGCTCACGCATCATCTCGATATCAAACTGGGTACGCTGTTCCAGACGCTGCGCTTCGACCAGCTTATTGTTGTCACGCAATTCTGCCAGGCGTTCGCGCAATTCGACCTTGATATGTTCGATCGCTCCCAGGATGACTTCGCGCGGTGTTGCGTAATGTGTTTTTGGATAGACCGTGATACGTGCGACTTTTTTTATCACCTCGCCGGTCAGCGGATCAAAGATACTGATATTCTCGATTTCATCATCAAACAATTCAACCCGTATTGCTTCGCGCTCAGAATCTGCAGGGTGAATATCGATCACTTCACCGCGCACACGATAAGTACCGCGGCGCAACTCAAGGTCATTACGTAG
>CAWBXM010000165.1:0-36916 GCA_963792545.1 uncultured Gammaproteobacteria bacterium
ACCACCAGAAAACCGGCCTGCTATTTGAATCGGGAAATAAAGATAGCCTGTACCAGCAAATACATTATTTTTATGAAAATAGTCAGATCAGAGAAAACATCGCAGCCCAGGGTAAAATAAAAGCTGACCGGATGTTTGATAATGACAAACACTTCCAGGCATTAGAAAAATTTATGATGCAAGTCGTGAAACAATAAAAACTTAGCATGCGTATTCAAGCTTATCATCTTCCAGGCAGCGCAATATAAAACGGCAAATGAACCCACCAAAAAAAATACTGGTCATACGCAACGATAAACTAGGCGACTTCATGCTTGCCTGGCCAGCTTTTTCACTATTGAAACAACAATATCCCGATACAGAAATAACTGCACTAGTGCCTGAATATACTGCCCTCATGGCAGAATTATGCCCATGGATCGACAAAGTATTGACTGATAACCGAGAGCCTTCATTTTTTAAAGACATAAAAAAGCTGTCAGATCAGATAAGACCTCAGCATTATGATATGGCTATCTGCTTTTACCTGGAAACAAGAAGCTCGCTCTCATTATGGCTGGCAGGCGTAAAGTTGAGGATCGGCCCTGCCACCAGACTGGCACAGATTTATTTAAGCAAAAGACTTACACAAAGACGTTCCCGGTCAATAAAGCCTGAGTTTGAATACAATCTTGATCTTGCCAGGCATGCAATAAAACTATTAGACGACAAACCAGTCGAACTACAGCAACCGCCCTTTTTAACTTTTGACAAAAAAGATACCGATGCTGTTAAAGACAGCTTATTCAAAGATTACGCTTTAGCTGAGGATGCAAAGCTTGTCATCATACATCCTGGCAGCGGCGGTTCTGCGATCAATCTTTCCGTCGAACAGTACGCAGAGCTTGCATTAGCTATAGCCAAAAGTAACAATGTTTATATAATAATAACTGCTGGCCCCGGCGAACAGGTAAGCGTTGAAGCATTATCAGATCTGCTAAAAGACTGTAACCATCACATCCATTATTCGACGAAGGGCATCATTGATTTCTGCAAGCTGATAAGCCTGTGTCATATATTTATCAGTGGATCGACAGGGCCTTTGCATATTGCCGGTGCTCTAAATGTACGTACAGCAGCTTTTTATCCTGCAAGGCGATCGGCTACCAGCTTACGTTGGCAGACATTGAATTCAGCAGACAGGAGACTGGCTTTCTCTCCAAAAAGATACACCGGGCAAGATGATATGAAACAGATCGATATACCCCAATCAGCCAAAGAAATTATTGCACGCTTTATTTTATAAAAAAATAGCGTTATTCAATGAGACTCAATCAGCCACTCTATTCCAGTTAAAGAACATCTCATCTGAATCATTGCCAGCTAAAGTATAAATACCTGAGACGATTGCCAGCATATATATGATATAAACAGATACCGTTGGCAACCTTAAGGTCCATGATGCACTAAGTCCAACCGTTGCAAATAATACTATTAACACGATTCCAGATAACGCCATCGTCTGATGCTTTGCGACTGAGTTAAACAGTAGCATGAGAGGCATAAAGACAATCGAAAACAACATAATAACAAGGCCAACACTACCGGTATCTGCAATCGACTGGAAGTACATACTATGGGCACTGTTATGTACATCCATGCCAGCGTATTCACCATTTTTTTGCAACTCGATTATAGTGTCCTCAAAGTCACCCGGCCCTGAACCTATTACTGGATGCTGCTTCCAGATATCTATAGCGATATTCCACATAGCCAGTCTTGTGCCTAAAGATGATATATATTGACCCTTATTGTAATAAGCGGAAACGTCATCAACGGCTGCATCAGTTCTGGTTTTGACCATCTTTCCGATCGGAGATAGTAGAAGGATAGCAATTATTAAGGCAGACACGATCAATACACTGCTGAGTTTTATTTTTGAATACTTCACCGAGTAATATAATGTTATCAAGACATAGACGGGCAGAACCAGCCAGACACCTCGCGACTGTGATAATACAGCAGCCACAAACCCGCTCAGCATCGAGATAACAATAATGGCTTTAGTAATATTGTTGATCTTCTGCGTCAATAAGATAGACAGCATTATGCCAACATTTAGCATAGCGACACTGCCAAAAATTATCCAATGATATTGGCCATGTGCCGGCTGATCAGGATGATTAAAATAACTTACGGTAGCGATCGTCAGTAGAAAAGGCCCTGAGACAATTACACCTGCATATAAATATTTGACGATGTTAACGTTGTATTTTCTGATCAATAAATATATCGGAATCGCCAGTAAAAAACGCATATACCTTTCCAGCACCTTGAAATAATCATGTGAATTCTGCACATTTATATAAGCGAGCAACCCTAAAAAGGCATACAAAGCAAAACCTTTCAATAACCATTTTTCATTATCGCTCAACCGTTGCCATATATCCTTCCATTCTTTCATGATATAAAAACTGTAAAGTAATAACAGTGCAAAACAGGTGCTTGCGACATTTTTAACCGATGTCCCCATAACCGGCACAAGAAACACGCAGCTGCCGATAAAAAATTCCTGCGGCCTGTTTCTTATATCAACCAATAATCTTTCGGTAAACTTCATCATATTTAATCTTAGTCAGGCAATCCGTATGTCCCAGTGGGCATACGCGTTTAAAACACGGGCTGCAATCCAGCCCCAGGTAAAAAATATTTTTCTTATCATCGATGGTTAATGGTGGAGTGTAATCAGGCGTAGATGAACCATAGATAACATTAACGGACACGCCTACAGCTGCAGCCACATGCATTAGACCTGAATCATTGCTTACAACGGATGTCGAACAGGCTAATAGATCAACCGTATCGACTAACTGTGTTTTACCACACAAGTTATAAATATCTGCATGATTATTCTGGACAATCTTATCACCCGCCAACCTGTCTTTTTTAGACCCGATCACCCACACTTGCGAGCCTGATGCTACTAATGCCGCAGCCAGTTTTGCATAATATTCTATCGGCCATTGTTTTGCCGGTCCATATTCAGCACCTGGCATCATACATACTACCGGACGATCCAGTTTTAAACCAAGATCCAGCAGTAACTTCTCCTGAAGTTCTTTGTTTGTCAGTAACACCGGACAGGGTATTTCGGGGGCCGTGACAGGATTATTGCTAAACGCATGCGCAACATAACGCTGCACTGTCTGCTTTAACACTGTCTTATCGAGCACTCTAATATCGTTTAGCAGAGCGTAACGCATTTCACCCTTATAACCGGTTCTTACAGGTATCGCCGCAAAAAAAGGCACCAATGCTGATTTCCATGAACGAGGAATAATAATGGCATGCGTGTAGGCTTTATTTCTAAGCGATAAACCAAGTTTTCTTCGTTTAAAAAAAGAGAATTCACCATGACCCACATCGGCTGATATTCCCTGTCTGACTTCTGGCATACGATCCAGGATGGGTAGAGACCACTGAGGGGCCAGCACATCGATCACACAATCTGGATATTGTTGCTTGAGTGTTATGAACAGTGATTGCGCCATGACCATATCACCTATCCATGATGGGCCTACTATTAAATACTGGCGCTGTTTTTGTGTCATAGGCGTCTGTTTATAACTTTATTGCTCTGCTATCGCGGTTTTCCAACCGCTCCTACAGTTAGGGATGCATTTACTGGATGCAAAGAATTCAGCGAAGATTAAAAATATTTCTGTAGGAGCAGTTGGAAAACCGCGATTTTTTGGATACAGGAAAAGACTATATTGATTCATGAGTTCAGTATGTTATTAACAGTGGCAACATTGCTCTGTAGATGTTTTTGATTGATCGTGCCGACGATCATACTGCTAACACCCGGCAAGCTGAATATATGCTCGAAAGCCGAAGCCACACCTGCGCCACCGGAAGCGCTGTCAGCATGACCACTCTGCAGACCTTTTTTTATTATTACACCTTTGTTTAATTTTTCCGCCAGCTCCAGTACCGGGCGCTCTTCATCATAGTCCAGATTAGCGGTCGCCATCACCACATCGCAGTTCTCTACCACCCAGCGTCCACCTTCGACTGTTTTGCTGGACATGCCGTAAGCTTTTATCAAACCTCTGCTCTTGAGTGATTCCAGTGCATCGAAAACAGGCTCATGATGAATGATGTCCATGTCATTACCATCGGAATGCACCAGCACCACATCGATAACATCACGTTTTAATTTCTTTAAACTTTGTTCCACACTTTTAATCGTATGCTCAGATGAATAATCAAAGCGCGACTGTGTGTTTTCAAAAATCTCACCGACCTTGGTTACGATCACCCAGTCATCACGATTGGGTAACAGCTCACCTAAACGCTGCTCGCTTGTGCCATAGGCCGGTGCGGTGTCGATAAAATTCATGCCTAGTGACCACGCCAGCTCAAATAACGCTGTCACTGAAGCATCGTCGGGCAGTTCAAAACTGCTCGGGTATTTAACCTGCCGATTGCGGCCTATCTTCACTGTGCCGAGGCCTAAGACGCTGACATCAATTCCCGTCGAACCAAGTGCACGCTTTAACATTATGCTTTACCCCGTTGCCAGCAACTCATCTCATTCCATGGGAAATCAGCATAATCGACGGCCTCCCATTCTGGCAACGAGACATCTTTACTCTGCTCTACATTATCCTGTTTAAGCATATCGAGCAGCGTATCAGCCAGCGCGGGTGACAATGCCATTTTTGTGGGCCACGCTGTAATGATGTTTTTATGCTGCTCAACTGAGAAACTATCAGGGCGCACAGTACCGGCCCCTATCTTACCCGCCAGCTTGATCTCCGCACGATCGATCTCAAGCACGCCCCACTCCGAGTCTTTTAGATCAAGCCAGGGAATGAGATCAGATAGTTCATTTTTTGCGTTCTCAATCAAGACCACATCACTTTTACTAACACCTTCTTCAGCCAGTTGACCGCCCATATACCACACGATATTTCCCCTGTTATCACGATGTGAAGTAATCGTTATTCTCGGGTTCACCGAAGCCGCTAAACAATGTGCGTAGATCATATCGTTTAAATTTTTACTTCTCATCACAACCATTTTCAACGGTCGTAACTGCATTTCTGGCTGATCACGATCAAAACGTGATAGTAAATTTTCATTACCCTGTCCTGCCAGTAAAATTATTTTTTTATAATTGAAAAAATAATTTTTGCCCGCCTGTGACTCAACTAATAGTCCATTATCCAGCTGTTTTACTGACTGTTGTTTGATGGCTAATATCGATTGTTTACGAGGTTCTGCCAGCGCACGGATAACGCTCAGGGTATCAAATACGGGTTCATCCAGACGGTAGAACTGGCCTTTGAAATCTTTATGCTGAAAAATAGCGGGCAGGGATTTTTTATCCAGCTCTGTTGTTCGGGTACGCATTACCTTGCTGGCAAAAAATCCGGATATACGAGAAGTGAGGCTGGTGGTAGACCAGAGATAATGCGCATCAGAGAGCAATTCGGCTTTCGACAGATCCAGCTCGCCTGAGCCTTCATAGCAGGCGCGCCACCGTGAAGGCATATCGGCGACGGCTTCTGAGGAGGCAGTGAGTTTTCCGGTTAAGGCATATTTGGTACCGCCATGAATGATACCCTGAGCAAAGCGGGTCTGCCCTGCACCTAGAGCCTCTGACTCTAACAAAACCGTTTTATAACCTGCCTGCTGTAATCGCGCCAATGTCCATAAGCCGGCGATGCCACCGCCGATGATTAGGACATCAACGTTTACATCAATGGTCGAATCACCAGCTGGTCATTCATCTGTACCAGTCATCAATATGTTTTTCGTTTACTGAAATTAAATAGAGGTTAAACATGCAAACAATCGCGGAACAGGATTCCGCTCTACGACAACAGACTATCGATCGAGTTTCCTGACTGGCTGTTCACTGCCAACAGCTTACTTCTGTTTAATCGATTCAATAATTTTGGTCGTGGATATACCGTCAACATAAGTCAGCACCATCACCTTACCGCCGGCTTCACGCACACAATCGCCACCAGGAATCTTATCGACATCGTTATCACCGCCTTTCACTAAAATATCTGGTGACAGATCACATATCAGCCGTGTAGGTTCGTCTTCGGTAAAAGCAACGACCCAGTCGACGCAGCGCAAGGCCGCTAACATACGCATGCGGTTTGCCAGGTTATTGACTGGTCGGTCTTCACCTTTTAAACGGCGAACGGTTTCATCAATATTGACTGCGACCAGTAAATGATCACCCAGGGCACTGGCCTGTTCTAAATACGTCACATGTCCAGCATGTAAAATATCAAAACAGCCATTGGTCATAACAATCGTTTCGCCGCGCTCACGACATCGGTCCAGCAACGGATAAAGATCAGCCTCTGCTAAAACACCGTGTTCGGTATTGGATGTATTTTCCTCAATGGCATTTTCAAGTTCACGAACACTTACACTTGCAGTACCGGATTTGGCCACCACGACACCCGCTGCCAGGTTGGACAACACCACAGCGCGCTCGAGTGTTACACCTGCGCCTAACGAGGCCGCCAGAGTGGAGATCACCGTGTCGCCGGCACCGGTCACATCAAAAACTTCTCTTGCATTTGTCGGTATATGAAGCGGATCATAATCTTGCTGCATCAGACTCATACCGTGTTCGCTGCGCGTTACCAGCAGGGCTTCGATATCAAACTGTTTTGAGAGTTCATTGGCTTTTTCGACCAGGTCATCCTCGGTTGCGCAGATGCCGACGATAGCTTCAAATTCTGCGAGGTTTGGCGTGATCAAACTAGCGCCGCTATATTTCTCGAAATCATTACCCTTAGGGTCAACCAGGACCGGAATATTTTTTTTGTTACATATAGCGATAAGTTCTTTTACTTCTCGCAAACTACCTTTACCATAATCAGAACACACGACGATATTGTGATCCTGCAACTGTGCCTCAAATACCGCTTGAAGCCTGGATAGATCCTGACCGACAAAACCATCTTCAAAGTCCAGACGCATCAGTTGCTGATGCCGACTCATTACACGTAATTTAGTTATCGTCGCATTGTCCGGCATACGGACGAACTGCGGATTAACAGCAACATTGCGCAACAGTTTTTCCAGCGTGTCTGCCGCCTCATCATCACCACATAGACCCACTACCGTGCACTGCGCACCTAATGCTGCAATATTCACTGCCACATTACAGGCGCCTCCGGCACGCTCATCATTTTGACTCACATGAACCACGGGCACCGGAGCCTCAGGTGAAATTCTTGATGTGCCACCATGCCAGTAACGATCCAGCATTAGATCACCCACCACTAGCACTCTGGCATTTTCAAATGATGGGATGTGCATCGTCATAATGTTTTGCAGTGACCGTTAATCAACGAGGCGATATTCACAACCGCAATACGGGCATTTTGCCGAACCGGTTGTCTTCAACAGGAATATAAACTTGCGGATGTGAATCCCACAAACTGCTACCAGGCATGGGGCAATGAATAGGTAGAATATCGCGCGACACTTCGTACAACATGGTGTCGTTTGGTGTGTCCAGGTCTTCTTGTGTTGCAGTGTGCGGGTTGGTCATATTTAGTTCCTGTTATTTTAGTCCGCGAATAACGCAAAATACGCGAAGATAAAATTATTTTATTAGCTAACCACTGTCAACCAGTCTGGATGCACGTCCAGGCGACCGTGAACTAGATCAAAATACATGGTCTGTAGTTTTTCAGTGATGGGTCCACGCGAACCATTACCGATGGTAATGTCATCGATCTCACGTATCGGGGTAACTTCTGCTGCTGAGCCGGTAAAGAACACTTCATCAGCCTCATAGAGCTGTTCGATTTTAATGACAGTCTCCACAACCTCATAGCCGGTTTCTCTTGCCAATGTCATTATCGTGTTACGAGTGATGCCGTTAAGCGATGCTGTAAGTGTCGGTGTATATAAAACGCCACCATTGACCATAAAGATATTTTCACCGCTGCCTTCTGCAACATTGCCCTTACTGTCTAATAACAGAGCCTCATCATACCCTTTGCTGATCGCTTCATCGAGCGCCAGCATGGAGTTAATGTAATTTCCATTAGCTTTGGCGAGATACATACTCGGGTGCGAATCGTTTTTTATAAATGTTGATTTGCGAATTCGAATACCATTTTCCAGCGCTTCCTGCCCCAGATAGGCGCCCCATTCCCAGGCCGCGATCATGACATGCACTTTCAAATTGTCCGCTCGCAATCCCATACCTTCCGAACCATAAAAACACATTGGCCGGATATAAGCTGATTCAAGATTATTTTCTTTTACTGCGGCACATTGCGCCTTATTTAACGTCTCCTTATCAAAAGGCATATTCATATTCATGATAGCCGCTGATTCGAACAGACGATCTGTATGCGCCTGTAGACGGAAAATAGCCGTGCCCTGCTCTGCTTTATACGCGCGCAGACCTTCGAACACACCCATACCGTAATGTAATGTGTGCGTTAAAACATGGATTTTGGCATCACGCCAGTTTACCATTTCACCGTCAAACCAGATGACGCCGTCTCTATCGGCCATGGTTTGCATAAACTTCTCCTGCTAACTTCACTAAATAATATGTCGTAAATATTTTTCTATTCATTCTACTTAAAACTTTCTTCCACAGGCATCAACCTGTGCCAGACAGAAATCACCTTCTCACGATGCACTGGCAATTCAGTCTCATCAGCTTCACACCCCAGATCCTGCCAGTTTTTCAACTTACGAAAATATCGATAAGCATGCGAGATTTCCGCTGACTCCTGTGCTGTATACCAGCCGACCGTGGCTAACTCGTTAATCAGCTGCAATGTGGCGGTATGCTGAATACATTCGGCATGCTGTGCCGCGTGGATTAACACACCCGCCTGGGTCATGAATTCTATATCAACCAGGCCGCCGGCATCCTGCTTCACATCAAAACCTGCTGATTTATTCGCCAGATGTCCACGCATTTTTTCACGCATCTCGACGACTTCTTCTAACAATGTCGTGGCCTCTCTCGGCTGCCTGAGTACCGAACTGCGAATTCTATCAAATTCCTGCTCTATCTGGGTATCTCCGGTAACAAATCGTGCGCGAATAAGCGCCTGATGCTCCCATACCCAGGCTTTTCCCTGTTGATACAGCTCGAATGCTGAAATACTACTAACCATATGACCTGAATGGCCGTCTGGACGCAGTCGGGTGTCCGCTTCATACAACATCCCGGAATAGGTTCGAGTACTCAGGAAATGGATGACACGTTGCGCAACCCGAGAAAAAAAGCTTTGATTATCAATACTTCTCTCACCCGTAGTGAGCTGTTCCTCACCGCCACTATTGTGCAGAAAGATAATATCAAGATCTGAATTATAACCCAGTTCATTACCGCCCAGTTTTCCGTATGCCACGATGGACATCGCAGGATGAAACACTTCGCCGTCGATAATACAGCTCGGCTCACCATACTTTTCGACCATCGTCTGCCATGAATAACTGATTATTTTTTCTAATAGGACATCCGCCAACTCTGTCAGGCGATCAGAAACAACTTCTACCGGCTCGTCATAAAACACATCAAGCATGGCAACCGTAAATACCATCTGCCGCTTAAACTGCCGCATCCTGTCCATCTGCAGCTCAAGGTCGGCATCTGTATTCGCGCTATCACTCTCGATACGCCCCATCTCTAATGCCAGCAATTTTTCAACATCATATTGCTCACTAAATGTTTCAGCCGTGCTAAGCAGGCTATCCAGCAGAATCGGGTACTTTATTAAACGCTCTGCAAACCATTCACTGGTCGAGCACAGAGTCAGCATCTGCAATTGAACGCCCGGGTATTCGCTCAGCAGGCTAATATAAACCTTGCGGCCAGCCAATGCTTTAATTATCCGGCAAACACGGTCAAGCAGAGCAGCCTGTTCAGGATAATCAGCAATCTTCAGAATCAACGATTCCATCAACTGCGTCAGAAGGCGAGCGGTATCACCAGTCAAGTGTTTCACCTGAGAGCGGGAACGTAACTGGACTAAAAGATCAATAATGTCATCGACACGGCTGTATCCCAATGATTCCAGATAGCGCCTGACACTTTCTTTTTCATCATCATTCGCGTTCAGCTCTGACCAGAACAGGGTAAAAGGCGAGACACTGACTTCCTGGCCTTCATCTTCATGCGAGATAAGACTTTGAAAAACCTGGTCGACGGCTTTTTGATGTAACGACAACTGAGCAAGCAATTCATCCCAATTCTGCATACCCATAGCAACACATAAACGCTGCTGAGATACATCATCATCGGGCAAAGTATGGGTTTGCTTGTCCTGCTGCATCTGCAAACGATTCTCCAGCTTACGTAAAAACCAGTACGCCTGGATCAGCTGATCCACTTCAGTTTTTAGCAGATATTTTTTTTCAGCCAGAAGTGTCAACACTTTAATTAAACTTCGCTCACGCAGCTCCGGTTCTCTACCCGCACGTATTAATTGCATTGTCTGACCGATGAACTCTATCTCGCGAATACCACCCGGCCCAAGCTTGATGTTGTTCACCATCCGTTTACGCTTCATCTGTGCATTGATCATGGATTTCATCTCACGGATGGAGTCAAGCATGCTGAAATCCAGGTAACGGCGATACACAAACGGCGTCAACATCGATTGTAAATACTTTTTATCGCTATCGCGGCCGGTGATCAACCTGGCTTTTATCATGGCATAACGTTCCCAGTCACGGCCCTGCAATTGATAATATTGCTCCACGCCAGAAAAGCTCATCGCCAGCGGACCGCTTTCACCAAAAGGTCTTAACCGTGTATCCACACGATAAACAAAACCATCTTCAGTCACTGCATCAAGCACCTTGACCAGCTTACGTATAACGACAAGATAAAATTCATAATGTGATTTATGACGTGGACCCGGCGTTTCACCGTCTTCAGGAAAAACAAAAATCAGGTCGATATCCGATGAGAAGTTAAGCTCACCGCCGCCCATCTTGCCCATCGCAAAAACCAGCAAGGACTGTTCTTCACCATTTTCGTCATGCGGCATACCAAAGATTTCGGCCTGCTGCTTTTCAAATTCACTTAAGGTTATCGAGACTATCGCTTCAGAAAAATCTGTCAGCTCCTGAAGAATAGTAGCCACATCGGCAAGTTCATTTAAATCACGCCAGGCGATGCGAACCATTTCCTGCTGCCGTAATACCCGCAATGAGGTCATAAGATCGGCTTCATCTTTTGCCGCAGTAACAACCTCCAGCACCTGAGATCGGTAATCTTCTATACTGCGAGATAACTCAAAACCTTCATCATGCAATCGGTAGAGCATCTCCGGATAACGTATACAGTTTCGCGCCACGAAGTCACTACACGCCCAGGTTTTACCCAGCACAGACAGAGGTAGACCCTGCTCTGGTTTCAGTTCTTTTGTTACACAGGATTGACACCAGTCGATCCAGAAATTTTCGACGATAGATCGTATATCTTGTGGGACGTGAAGCAGAAGTTCAGCGGGGGTGTTATTGTTGTTAGTCATTTGTCACTGGTTTTTAGTTGATAGCAGACCCATGGTACTTTAATACGTAATTGTTACAACAGATAATAGACAATCATCGTCTACAGTAAGCAATCAACAACTATGGGCTAAAAGTCCTGCCCATTGCACGATTATTTATTTTCTCGCAGAGGCGCAAAGTCGCAGAGAAAAAACAACAATAAAATTTTCTTTGTTTCTCTCTGCGACTTTGCGCCTCTGCGAGAGTATCAATCTATCGTTACAACAGACCAGAAAACCAGGTATTAACTAAAGGTACCTTTTAAAATATAAAAGAACAGAATAGCTAGAATAGCACCTGCTGGTAAAGTCACGACCCATGACATAAATATATTACCCACAACACGCATGTCAATCGCTCCGATACCGCGTGCAAATCCCACACCCAATACAGCACCGACCAGTGTATGCGTCGTCGAAATAGGTATGCCAGTAAAGGAAGCTAAAACAACCGTACCAGCAGCAGCAATTTCGGCAGCAAATCCTCGGCTAGGCGTCAGCTCTGTAATACTTTTACCCACAGCTGCAATCACTTTATAACCAAACGTGGCCAGACCAATAGCGATACCGATACCGATAGCAGTGACATTATGTAACTATTTTGTAACACGGAACATACTCAGTGCCCGGCAATTTCATCCGTTGCTGTTTCACAAAGGCAGTCAGCAATTCATCCATCGGTCCCATAATTTCTTTATCGCCATTCAGTTCGAAATGACCATGCTGCTCGATAGCTCGGATACCTTCAGCTTTTACATTACCCGCCACTACACCTGAAAACGCTCGTCGTAAGTTGGCTGCTAACAGATGACTTTCCTGATCTTTATGCAAAGCCAGGTTACTCATATTTTCATGGTTCGGCTCAAAAGGTTGTTGAAACTGTTCATCGATGGTCAACGCCCAGTTATAATAGAATGCATCACCCTTCTTTTCACGATATTCCTGTACATGTCGCATGCCTTTTCTCATTTCGACTGCAACACGTGCCGGATCATCGATAATAATAGTATAGCGTTGCTGTGCTTCCAGCCCTAAGGTATCAACAATAAACTGATTGATCTGTTTGAAGTAATTTTCAGCAATTTTCGGGCCGGTGAAAATTAATGGAAATGGTACATTCGCATTTTTTGGATGCAGCAGGATACCCAGAATGTAAAGTATTTCTTCTGCGGTACCAGCGCCACCGGGGAATATGACAATACCGTGACCTGTGCGTACAAAAGCTTCTAGCCGCTTTTCGATATCCGGCATAATAATCAGCTTATTCACGATCGGATTTGGTGACTCCGCCGCAATAATACCCGGCTCAGTCAAACCTATGTAACGACCGACACCGGTGCGCTGTTTAGCGTGGCCGATAGTCGCGCCTTTCATCGGACCTTTCATCGCGCCGGGGCCACAACCTGTACAGATATCCAGATTACGCAGACCCAGCTCATAACCGACTTCTTTAGTATATTGATATTCAGGCGGACTGATCGAGTGACCACCCCAGCAGACCACGAGGTTTGGTTCCAGGCCGGGAATAAAAACCTGGGCATTGCGTAAGATATGAAATACCGCGTTGGTGACATCATCTGACACAGCCAGATTGAAGCGCACCGAATTCATCACTTTATTATGCACGTAGATGACATCACGCAGCACGGTGAATAGATGCTCATTTATACCGGCAATCAGCTCACCATCAACAAATGCGATGGCTGGCGCATTTTTTAAGGCTAGCTTAATACCGCGCTGACGCTGTATGACCTGGACTGAGAAATCAGGGTAGCGCGCCATCAGTTCCTGGCCGTCATCTAACGCACTGCCACTATTTAACACAGCGAGTGAACAGTTACGAAAGATGGCAGCCAGGCCACCTTCACTGGTACTAAGGATATGGACAACTTCAAATTGCGATAACATCTCAAGCTGGCCCCTGGGGGAAATTACCGCATCAATCACTTCATATTTATTCATTATTTTTTTGTATAAACCCGTAATATTTTTCAGTTTCACCTTTGAATAATAGATTCTGGCTATAAGAAGTAAAGACCAATGAATTCAAAGATTCAGTTATATATTTTTCATCACACTCAACTTGAACGGTGTGCAGCAAACCATTTTCAAATAAATAACACCTGGTAATGGCAGGATTATCCACACTGGTTTCAACCAATACATCATCACTTATCCAGCCAATACTGCCTGAATCGAAATAATCAGCAAAATAGACATTGCCTTTGTTTGACCAGAAAGACTTTCCGGAAAATGATGGCGATGCCGGAAGCCCAAGTATTTCTAAAATTGTAGGTGAGAAATCTCTCTGCGAGACATATCGATTAATTATTGTTGCTGGCACTATATCCTCAGCAAAAATCACACCCGGTATAAAGTATTTGCTCACCAGGCTCTTATGCTGATCATGGGTATGATCTGACAGTAACACGAAGATTGTATCTTTATAATACGGTTTCTGCTTGATCTTCTCAAAAAACTCCTGCATCGCCTGATCTGAAAAACGGAGCACACTCTGGCGCTGCTGCAAACTATTGTCCATACCAAAAAAAGCATCGACGCCACCAGGAACCTTTACATCGTGCGTTGAATTGGTATTAACGCCGACTAAAAATGGCTGCGGCATCTGATCGAGCCTGGCGAGTAAGAAATCATAAATATCCGAATCATGTGCACCCCAGTAATTATGCGGATAACGACCTGCCGGCATATCCTTTTTGCCAAAACTATCGGTAAAACCGAGGCTCTGCGCAAAAGCCCCCGTACCACTGGTCTCTTTATGCGTACCCTGAAAAAAAGCAGTATGCCAGCCCTGTCTTTTTAAGATCGATGGTAAACAGTCATAATGATTATTTTGCAAACTGCTCTGTGCAATGGTTTGACCCAAAGGATTTTGCTGGGAACAGAATGTTGCAAACATGCCTTCCGTTGTTCTTACACCACCCGCAATCACGCCCAGAGGCGCTAAAGATTTTGCTTTTATCTGAGAGTAAAACGGCGTTGTTTCAAACTCATAACCATAAGATGACATGAAGTCAGCAGACCATCCTTCCATCAGGATAAATATCAGGTTGTATCTTTTATACTCACCTTCAGCAACAGGAGCAGTACCAGATTTTAACGGGTAAAGTGAAGACATCACCTGATCAACATTGACATCTTCAGGCAATCTCACATTAACGCGATCAATCTCCTTCGAGCTGTTAATTACGCCATACACGATGCTATAGGCACCATTCATGGTAATGATCGCCTGCTGCGCATCGCCAATCTTAAACGCTGAGATAACACTTTGCGGCAAGCTGGTAACGCCGCCACGAACAAGTACTACCGATATCAGTAAAATAGTAACCAGCTTTATCTCAGAAAAGTATTCAGCTTTCTGCGGCTGAGAAATATTAGCGCTAGCGTGAGCAGAAAATGGTGATAAAACTGGCTGCAGCCACTTCAATAAAAAAAACACCAGGCTTATGCCTAAGGCATAACTTATAAAGATAAAAGAATAATGATTGGTTAGCCCGGTCATAAAGAGACCAGACATGTCCGTTAGCACATCACGCATCTCATAACTCACATGGCGACCGGACTCGGCAAAATAGATTGCATCACCCGTCTGCAGCGATAACTGAAAAATAAGCATCAATGCTAATACAGGTAATGCTGGCTGCCTGGAAGGCGTAAAACGAGATGAAAACCAAACCACAAAACTACCGATCAAAGCTAAAAACGCTGCCGATGCCAGATCAAAACGAACACCCCAAAAAAGCGCGTAGGAAATCTGTGAAAATGATAGCGCAGAAAATTGCCCATAGTTGTAAACAACAAACAGACTTTTATAAAGCAGACCAAAGATGACCAGCACAAGCAGACTTATAGCGTAGTAAACCAGCAGGTCGACACAGCGATTATTGTTATTTAGCATGCGTACAGTTCGCTTCGATACCCTTCATGCTGAAACAGCAGGAGAAGCACCGCAGATAAGGCCTAAAACTTGTCTGTAACAGCGCCCTGTGATGCTGAACACACCAGTTTTGCATATTTTGCTAATACACCACGCGTCTCTTTTGCTGCAGGCGCCTGCCATCTGCTCAATCGCGCGTCGATCTCCTGCTGCGAGATATTCAGATTCAGTGTTTTGTTTTCTGCATCGATAGTGATGCCGTCACCATCTTCGATGATGGCGATCGGGCCGCCGACTGCTGCTTCCGGGGTTACGTGTCCGACCACAAAACCGTGGCTGCCACCAGAAAAACGACCATCTGTAATCAGAGCAACGTCTTTACCCAGACCTTTACCCATGATCGCGCCCGTTGGGCTTAACATTTCGCGCATACCAGGGCCACCGACCGGGCCTTCGTGACGGATGACGATAACATCGTTTTTAACGACAGTATCATCAAGGATAGCCTTCAATGCGGCTTCTTCTGATTCAAATACTCGTGCGTTTCCGGTAAAACTCAGACCTTCTTTGCCAGTAATTTTTGCTACCGCGCCGGTTGTTGCGATGTTGCCGTAAAGTATGACCAGGTGGCTGTCTTTTTTGATGGGATTATCCAGTGCATGGATAATATCCTGCGGCTCAGGATACGGTTTCACGTCAGCCAGGTTTTCTGCCATTGTTTTTCCGGTAACCGTCATGCAATCACCATGCAATAACCCGGCATCCAGTAACATTTTCATCAATGGCTGAATACCACCGATAGCGATCAGCTCTGACATCAAATATTTACCACTCGGCTTAAGGTCAGCCAGCAGCGGCACATTGGCACCGATACGGGTAAAGTCATCCAGCTCCAGTTCGACATCGGCAGAATGTGCCATCCCCAGCAAGTGCAGTACGGCATTGGTTGAGCCACCCAGAGTAATCACCACGGTAATCGCGTTTTCGAAGGCTTTGCGCGTCATGATATCGCGAGGTTTGATGTCTTTTTCGAGCAGGTTCAACACTGCCGCACCTGCACGATGGCAATCATTTTTCTTGTCTTCCGATACCGCCTCCTGCGCAGAGCTGTTCGGCAGACTCATACCCAGTGCTTCGATAGCAGACGCCATGGTATTTGCCGTGTACATGCCACCACAGGAACCCGGACCTGGAATCGCAGTATCCTCTACTACTTTTAATTCGGCCTCTGATACAGTACCTGCCGCCACGCCACCCACTGCCTCAAATACTGAAACGATATCAGTATGCCCGGCACCCGGCTTGATGGTTCCGCCATAAACAAACACCGATGGACGGTTAAGTCTTGCCATAGCGATCAGACAACCCGGCATGTTTTTATCGCAGCCACCGATGGCGACCACTCCGTCAAATCCCTGAGCGCCGGTAACTGCCTCGATCGAATCGGCGATGACTTCACGCGACACCAGTGAGTAGCGCATACCCGGCGTACCCATGGAAATGCCATCTGAGACAGTGATGGTATTAAAAATCACACTCTTACCGCCTGCTTCGTTTGCACCCTGCGCAGCATCTTCAGCCAGTTTATTAATGTGCATATTACAGGGCGTGACCATGCTCCAGGTTGAAGCGATGCCGACCTGCGGCTTTTTAAAATCGGCATCATTAAAACCAACGGCATGTAACATCGCACGACTGGGCGCCTGTGCGATACCATCGACTATAATGGAGGAGAATTTACGGGTTTTGTCATTTGCCATGTTGCTCACCTGCTCTTGTGCAATATCGCTCAGGCCATTTATCGGCTAAGCATTTAAAATACCTGAAAAAATTGTTTTCAACAGAAAACAGAATCGCGTATATTACAATGAGTGCTTTGCATGATGTAGTTTTTTCGTCATGGTAAGGCAAAAATTGACGAAAAAACGCAGTTTACCACTGCGTGGCCCCGCATTTTGAGACCATTTTTAACGCCGTCACGACGTAAAAGATACTTCGTGCAAAGCTCTCACAATGTATCATGTAATGAATATAGTATTGAGACTAACAAGTGGATAAAAATAACAAAAACAACACACGTCCAGGGCATTTGCAGAGTTCTGAACAAAACCATTCGCATGTCGACTGGTTCCGTCAGTCTGCACCCTATATCCACGCCCACCGTGGCAGCACCTTTGTCATCCTGTTTGGCGGTGAAGCGGTCGAACACCATGGATTCGCCAATCTTATTCACGATATTGCACTGCTTAGCAGTCTGGGTGTTCGTATTGTTCTGGTTCACGGCGCTCGCCCGCAGATCGAACGGCAACTGACAACGCTAAATATAAAGTCGAAATTTGCCGACAATATGCGTATCACCCTGAATGAAAACATGCCCGCAGTTGAGCAGGCAGTTGGACAGGTGCGCATGATTATCGAAGCGCAACTATCGATGGGACTCGCCAATACACCTATGGCGGGAGCTTCATTACGGGTTGTTTCCGGAAATTTCATTACCGCGCAACCTTACGGGATCCATAATGGCATCGACTATTGCCAGACCGGCAACGTGAGAAGCACTGATGCTTGCGCTATCCATCAACATCTAAAAAACAATAACGTGGTACTCATCTCACCCATCGGTTACTCGCCTTCGGGGGAAATCTTTAACCTGCACGCAGAGGATGTGGCTACCGAAACCGCCATCGCACTGAATGCAGATAAATTAATTTTTGTCATGGAGAACAACGGCGTGACCGATATAGAAGGTCAACTGTTACAGCAGCTAAACTTGCCACAGGCAGGTGCCTGGTTAGACGACCATAACACTAATAAAGAGCTCGACGAAAATATCGAAACACAGTCACATCTAAACAAAGCAGCACAGGCATGCCGCGGTGGCGTTCGTCGTGTGCACCTGCTGAGTCGAAAAACCGATGGTGCTCTATTGCTGGAACTATACACCCGTGATGGTATCGGCACGCTGGTTACCGCAGAAAATTATGAAGGCCTCCGCCACGCCTCTATCGAAGACATCGGTGGCATTATGGAGCTGATCTCACCACTGGAAGAGCAAGGTGTACTGGTCAAACGCTCACGCGAGCAGCTAGAACTGGACATTAACAATTTCACCGTTATCGAACGAGATGGCATGATAATCGCCTGCGCAGCCATCTTCAATTTTGCCGAGGCAGAAGCAGCTGAGCTGGCCGGCCTTGCCGTGCATAAGGACTACCAGCAACAGGGCCGTGGTAATGATCTGATGCAGCACATCGAGTGGCAGGCAAGAAAAAAACACATAAAAAAACTATTCACCTTGACCACACAGACTATGCACTGGTTTATCGAGCGTGGTTTTGTCGAATGTAAAGCAGAAGACTTACCGATAGAAAAAAAATCGCTATACAATTACAGGCGCAACTCAAAAGTTTTATGTAAGGCGTTAGATTAATGTCTAAAGATTAATTTCTGATACAGTTTTTAAGCTATACCCCACATAACTCTATAAACTTCTATTTATGACTTTTTTACAGGTACCGCAAAGCGTCATCGAAGAAAATGTTTTCAACGCACTCAAGGAAGACATTGGCGATGGTGACATAACCGCCGAGCTTATACCCCGGGAAAACATTTCACTGGCCACTGTCATCAGCCGCCAAGCCTGCGTATTCTGCGGCCTTGACTGGTTCGAAGAAACCTACCGGCAACTTGACGAAGATATACACATCGACTGGTGCGTTGATGACGGCGAACAAATAACTGCCGACCAGATCATCTGTACCATCAGCGGCTGCTCACAAAAAATAGTTACTGGTGAGCGTACCGCACTCAACTTTATTCAAACATTATCTGCCACCGCAACACTGTCAGCTCAGTACGCAAACGCTGTCGCTGATACAAACTGTAAAGTACTAGACACCAGAAAAACGCTGCCCGGTTTACGCATGGCACAAAAATACGCGGTATCCTGCGGCGGCTGTGAAAATCATCGACTCGGTCTGTTTGATGCTTTCTTGATTAAAGAAAACCATATCAATGCCTGTGATGGCATACAAAACGCTATCAGCGAAGCACGTTTTCATAACCCGGATTTAAAGGTTGAAGTGGAAGTTGAAAATTTGCAGGAGTTACAAACAGCCATAGATGCAGGCACCGATCGCGTGCTGCTGGACAATTTTGATATTGATCTAATGAAGCAGGCAGTTAAACTCTGCGCTGGAAAAGTTATCTGCGAAGCCTCGGGCAACATCACTCTCGATAACATAGTTGTGGTCGCAAAAACAGGCGTGGATTTTATTTCGACTGGCGCATTAACCAAAGATATCAAAGCCATCGATCTATCTATGCGCTTTGACTGAACAAGCCTATCCCGTAATAAGCCAGCCTCATAACCTTATCCAGACAACGTAAAAAGATGTCATCTTTTAGAAAATTTTACCGTAGCGTTCTGCTAATCCTGTTAATTATTATCGGTGTTATCTTAACCATTTTATTCTTACGCAACACCATGCCAACTCGCGGCCTCAGCAGCAGCATCGTCACCACCTGGCTAGGCCTGGTCGCACGTTTATTTGGTGTAAAAATTAAAACTTACGGAACCCCGCTAATAGAAAAAACCCTGTTCGTTTGCAACCATATCTCCTGGCTGGACATCTTTGTTTTCGGCAACCTGGTACCGATGCATTTTTTATCCAAGCATGAAGTAAAAACCATACCCGTGTTTGGCTGGTTAGCAACACGTGCAGGAACACTGTACATAAAACGCGGCCACAATAGCTCAGCCAAAGACGTCAATGATGAAATCGTCAACGCCTTAAAACAAGATCACAACTCGCTTATTTTTGCGGAAGGCACGACCACCGACGGCAATGTAAAAAAATTTCACAGCCGCATGATGCAGTGCGCCATCGACGCACAGGCAATGGTGCAACCCGTCGCCATTTTTTACCCTGTAAAAAATCCTGAGACACAAAAAAAAGAAATCAATCCGGTGACACTGTTTCTCGACAACACTAGCATCGCGGAGTCATTTGACCTGATATCACGCACCGACAGCATCGACGTCGAAGTACATTTCCTAAAGCCTATTAATAGTACGGGCCAGACCCGCAATGAGATTGCGCAGCATGCATTTGATGAAGTCGTTGAAGCGATTAACTCCATTAAAAACCAGGCAGAAAGATAAAAACTAAAAACATCTTCCGCAGATGAACGCGAAAGAACTCTAACTCACTGCCATATCCGCCGCAATTTCGACACGATTTTTACCGTGACTTTTAGCATGATACATCGCAACATCTGCGGCAGCTATCAGCGTATCAAGCTGAGAACCTGGTTGCCGCCCGGCAACACCTAAAGATATTGTCACTTTCGGCAAAGGTTTATCGTCCAGCATTCCCGCGTCCGTGGCGCTAACATGTTCACGCAAACGCTCGGCGATTAGTTTTGCATTGTTCACTGTCGTTTCCGGTAGCAACACTGCAAATTCTTCACCACCATAGCGTGCGACAAGGTCATTAGGACGGAGCGGACTGCGGATGGCTTCAGCGACAGTAACCAGCACCTGATCGCCGGCGAGATGGCCATAGTCATCATTATAATTTTTGAAGTTATCGACATCGATCATGATCAGCGATAGTGGCAATTGATCACGCTCGCTACGCTTGATCTCACGATCGAAAGCATCGTCCAGCCAGCCTCGATTATGCAGACCGGTCAATGCATCAGTTGAAGCAAATCGCAGATACTTACGCTGCATCTCAAGGCTGTCGGCCATTACCAACGTGCTGTAACGAACGCGTTCAGACATAATGTACAGTAGATTACGTGCTATCTCATGGGACACGCTGACCATGCGCCATAAAATTTCCTGATCGATAACCAGTACCTGAGCGTCTTCCAGGGCACTCACCTGCGTAGTCGGCACACAGTTATCGATGACAGACATTTCGCCGACACACTCTCCCGGCTCAACCGTTGCTAATGGAATATCATCGGATGGGCTCAGCTGAATTGCTAGTCGACCTTTTAATAGAATATATAGATGATGGTTTTCGGCTTCGGTCGATAAAACAACTTCACCCGTGTTTAGCTGACAATAATCGCACTGCGCGAGTAAACCAAGTAGTGCGGGACTGTCGAGGTCGACATTTCTGAATAACTGCAAGCGAGACAATAGTGACATGTCATGTTTGATTGTTGACGGCTCCACTATTTAATAGCCCTCGCTTTGAGTTAAAAAGAGTTACACTTTGGTGGGTGATTATAACCATGTTTTGATTCATGATTCAAAACGAAATCAAACATAAACAGAACAGGAGATTGGCAGCTATGCAATCAGAGCAGAATCAATACAGCATCCATAGTATGGAACTTGGGCCTATGGAGAACTTTGTTTACCTGATACACGACCATGCCAGCAACACCGCCGCCATCGTCGATCCCGCCTGGGAAGTTGATAAAGTGCTTGATTTTGCTGATGAAAAAGACATCAAAATAACGGATATTCTGCTCACACACAGCCACCATGATCATATAAACGGCTTACAGCAAACCCTTGATCACAGTGACGCCAAGATCCATTTATTAACACCAGAAGCCAAATTCTGGGGCGCCAGCCCGAGCAAACCAGCACTGCACCATGGCGGCGACCAGCTAAAACTGGGCAACAGCCAGATAAATATACTGCACACACCCGGTCACACACCGGGATCTGCGTGTTACCAGGTAGGCGATGACCTGATTGCGGGCGATACTTTATTTGTTTTTGGCTGTGGCCGCTGCGATCTGGCTGGCGGTGATCCGGAGCAGATGTTTAAGACGCTAAAAAAGATGAAGAGCGATTTACCGGCATCGACCATCGTCCACCCCGGGCATAATTACGCGCCACAATCACCTACTTCAAGCCTGGAAACCCAATGTCAGGGCAATCCATTTTTACATTTTGATAAATCTGAAGATTTCGTGAAATATCGGATGCATGTTCATGACAAAATTAGAGACACACCCTATGAGGCTGTTTCCAAAGAACAGGCCTATGACGCAATAAAATAATCAGTTTTTAACCACTAAAATGAGAAAAATCAGGTTTGTTTAACATGCCTTGTGTCTTAGTTATACACAAGGCACAAGATGTAGGGATAAATTAATCAAACAACAAGTTAAACCCATATACATTAAAGTTGACCTGAATTACGTGCTATAAGGCATTGATTTAAAAAGAAAATTAAGAAAAAGTAATACAGCTATATATTACAGTCTTATCTAACAAACAAACGTCCAAAGATTTACAGCAGAATTAATCCACAAAGTTATCCACAGGAAAAACGCACAAACTGTGCATAACTCGGCGAAGCATTATTCCAACCGTCAGCTCTGGCTTAATTCAAGCCCTTTGTTATGCGTTTCATTGATACGCTTTAATAAATAGCGAAAAGGCACCATAGATTCATGATATTTTTCTAATTCCGCCATGTAGGCAAGATCACCAGTAGCAAATTCATAACGCCCCTCTTTCATCGAGTCATACAGCTCTTTAAGAACACTTTCAATTGCATCCACCAGAGGACGCGCCTCCGCCATAAATTCTTCATCAAATTCGATGGCCTGTCGTAGATCAAACGTTTCATCGATCGCCTGTTTGATCATATCAATATACTCATCTGTCGAATGTGCCCGGATGATTCTGTTATTACTTAACATATTTACCTCATTTTGATCGGCGTCGCCTGCCCTGAAACTGCACTACCGACTGAATAATTTCACTGTAAGGCAGACTTTCAAGGCTGCCATATTTTTTTGTAACCTGCTCTAAAACTCTGCTTATATCATCAACCTGTGATGGATTTTTCGAGTCCATATCTGCACTTTCAACTAATTTAGCCAGACCCTGCATACCACCAGCCTGCACTCTAATCTCCATATTATGCGGTAATGGACCACTAATTTCCTGCAATTTAAGAACAAATGTTGAATTTTTTCTAAGATTTTTGAGAAGTTCGCCGCATTTTATGGAAAACTCTTCACTTGCGCAGCAATAACCTTCCCTGTCTGCCAGACAAAAGTGCCGCGACAATTTGCACTTGGCCTGGTGATTGGTCAATGCTTTTTCAAAGACGCAACGTATAGAGGCTATTTCATTATATGTGGACTTATATTCATCCTCTTCCATAAATGTTTACCATTAGCGCCTATCATGACCATTTATATCACTAACTTCACTTCTACTTTTCATGCTCCATCACGACCGGTTTTTCACGATAAGCCAGCAATTGTTCTTCAGCGAGCAGCTGATTATCTGCAAACATTACTTTTATATGACTCTTATCATCTTTATCAAGCGCAGCACGCTGATCTTTAGCAAAATTTTTAGCTTCACGGAATGACTCAAAATCATTGAGTAATTCCAGATTTTTCACCAATGGCATACCTTCCGGGGAAGACATTTTATAAACATAATACGGCATAAATTCACCTCAATTAATCCTGCCTCAATATTGCAGCAAAATTTGTTAAACTTGTTACATTCTGTTCCGGCATATCACAGAATAGCCTGAGAAGCACCTAACTCTGAGGTCAGTATTATACCGATAGCCTCAACACACTAAAACATCACATTATGAGTACTAACTTTCATTCAAAAGAACACCAGATCTTAGCCACATTACGCAAGGTTCTATCTGCAGTAGTACGTGAGACGACTCCATCGCCCGGCCGGCCGGGCCCATTATCAGCAAAAACCATCGATGACGTAAAACACTGCTTCCAACTGATTACCTCACGTGAAAAAGAGATTATCGAGCAAGCTGGCGGTAACGAAATGGATTCCCGGCCAAAATATGCAGACGAACCCAAAACCTCACAAGTGGTGCAGTTTAACAAACCCAAAAATAAAGACTAAAAACGTACATTTACGCTGACTTGCCAGGCAGGAAACCCGAGCCTTATCGTACTCTGTCAAAAACTTTAAAATCGATTCACCACAGATTAGGGCAGGACGCCCGTAAGCAGAGCAACGCAGGAGCAGTTGCCGAGGCACAGAGGACACAGAGAAAAACTTTATACTATTAACAACGCCGCAGGCGCCGTTAACAAAGTAAAACTCTGTGTTCTCTGTGCCTCTGTGGTGAAAAGTTTTTAATGTTGCTCTAGAACTCGCTCTTAGGCAACTTATTCCATACCACCCTGTTATCTCGATATATTCGCATATCATAATCTGTAAATAATACTTCTTTTCGACTACACTCAATAGTATCTAAAAACTTGGGTTTAGCGAATGAGTGATGATCTGTTTGATGTCGTATTTTTCGGCATTTTACAACCGGGCAAAGACAAAGAAGCAGTGATGCAGAATATGGCAGCACTGTTTAAAACGGATGCCGCTAAATTAGCGCCTTATTTTGCCGGCGGCCGAAAAGTCATCAAAGGCAAGCTCAATGCGGCGGCAGCTGAAAAATACAAAACCGCTCTGGAAAATGTTGGCCTGAGCATAAAAATTGAGCCTTGCACAACAAGCGCAGAGGACTCCCAAACCGTTAAACCTCAAACAGCAGCCAAACCTCAGGCAGAAGCCAAAATCGACACTAGCGGCATAACGCTGGCACCGGCAGGCACTGACGTCATAGAAAACCCGGTCGAAGTCACGCCTCGAAAAATCGATGACATCAGTGATATCAGCATGGCAGAAGCCGGGGCTGATGTGATCGAAAATCCGGTTGAAGTCGCGCCGCAACAGATTGACGATATCTCTGACCTCAGCATGGCAGAAGCCGGCGTCGATGTACTCGATCACCCGACAGAAGTTGTAGCCCAGAAAATCGCAGACATTTCAGATATCAGCCTGGCAGAACCTGGCGTAGATCTGATCGCCAACCCTAAACCTGTAGAAAAAGCAAAGGTGCCCGATATCAGTGAACTTTCACTGGATGACGACAAAAAATAAACAAGAAAAGACATGGCAGTATGCCCCTCACCAGCAGAAGGGCAGGCCATGCAACATACTTACTGCGGGATCTTACTTCTTAGCTCTTCACGATCAAACCACCAGTCGTCAGCGGGCACAACAGCGCCCAGCACCAGTGATAATCTTGGCAAAAATACATCCGGATCCAATAGCTCCAGACGCTCCATCCAGGCATTTATAGCGTCCTGATCTTCGACACCAGAATGGCCTTTTGCAACATTAGCCAGCATCTGCTTGGTCAAAAAAGTCAGACTCTTATGCTGATCCCCTGCTGCGCGCACATCAGCCACATAATGTGCAGTTACCGCTGCAACTGCCGCACCATCAGCATTTGCGGGCACTTCATCGACCAGGTAACTCAGCATATTAACCGTTAAGGTCGGGTCAATCGGGTAGGTGACCGATAACCAGACACCATGCCCCAACGCGATCAGAGAAGCAGGTTGCGCACTCTGATAGAGCACATCACAACTTTCAACAGCATCCTGCCACTGTTCCAGCTCAATAAAAGTATCAAACGCAGAACGCGCCTTTTCCCATGACTCATCCGCACGGCCCATACCAATCAGGGCTTCAGCCACATCGAGTTGCAAGCGAGCACGATCGACGGGCTCCGCGTTGGCTTCAAGTGCATTATACGCCGCCTGCTTTTGATCCAGATAGCGCTGAATATCTTCTTTAGACTGGTCGGGGGTTGAGCTTTCGATAAGAAGCTCATCAAGCTTTATATTATCTGACATGGTTAAAACCGTTAAAACATTAATTGATTGCGCTTTTTACAGCATTTCAACAACAATAGAAACACGCAAAAAGCAGGGGAATTAAGGTAAAACTCCCTATCTCATGAGATATACATTACGAAATAGCTGTCAGTGCACTCCGCAGTTGAGCTTCATCAACCGGAAAGGTAAGTGAAGCGGCCACTTCGTATCCTTGCAAAAATCGCCGGTAATGCGGCTCGAACTCTTTTTCATAAAAAACGATGGTGCTGACATCGGTCACTCCCTGTGTACTCGATAACAGCGTTTCTAAGCCGCTGGTCCGGTCGCGAAAGTCTGACTGAAAATTAAACTCCGCCACCATAACCACCGGTTTGTGCTGGCGGATCAGTTTTACCGCTTTACGAACACTCTCGGTTTTTATCACCTCGTAACCAAAACTTTCATACAGTGCGGTAAAGTCCGGATAACCACCAATTTCGATAATCGCCAGTAAAACCGGCTTGTTACATGTGCTCATCTAGCACACCTCTGATAAAATAAAGCCCGTTAAAATACAACTTACATTGTATCGAATCATTTATAGCCACTACAGGCTAAACCTTAACTTATCACACAAAACATGAAGGTTACCGCATGTCAGCAGGAAGATTGATCGAACCCAAGGTCATCACTGATCTTAACCAGAAAACCGTCTGCCTGTTACCCACGGGCTTTTATTTTAATGATGAACGCTGGGAAATGATCTGGGATCGCTACGATAAAAAAGGCGACACGCTAAGTATGGCTGATCTAAAAGCACTGTTCCCCGATGAGGAAACCGTGCAAAACCCTGCACAGGAAACCGGCGAAACCTTTAATCATAAGAGCTAATCTGCAATATTTTTTCGATATAGAATTACCATAATAAACACCGTAGATAGATTCCACTTTCCCGGGCAAGTATGCAATAATTAAAAAAAATAACTTTATGATTATTCATATGAAATACCTAAAAGTTTTTAAGCTCACATCTCTTATCTCAGCCACTTTTTTCATAGCCGGCCTGTTTTTGCTGACCGCATGTGGCGAACAGGAATTACCAGCAGCTCAACCCAGTGTTGTTCAGGCATTCACCGTGCAGGCAAAGAATGCTCCCGTTACCTACAAGTTTGTCGGCAGTACAGCCAGTTCACAGCAGGTAGAAGTTCGTGCACGCGTTGAAGGATTTCTGGAAGAGCGTATATACGCCGAGGGCAGTATCGTTAATAAAGGTGACATCATGTTCCAGATGGATGCCAAACCCTTCGAAACACAGGTCGCAGCAGCCAGGGCCGCACTGGCCCAGCAACAAGCCAGACTTACGACGAGTCTCTCCAACTTAAAACGCGTAAAACCGCTGGCAAAGGCCAATGCTGTCAGTAAAAAAGAACTTGATGATGCGCAGGGCCGGTTTAATTCAGCCGCCGCAGCTGTCGACATGAGCAAAGCTGAACTGGAAACTGCAAAATTAAATCTCAGCTATACCACAATCTATGCGCCTGTAACGGGCGCTTCCAGTTATGCTCGAGTTCAGAATGGTGCTTATATTAACACCGAGAACAGCCTGCTCACTAACGTTGCTCAACTTGACCCTATCTGGGTAAATTTTAATATCTCTGAAAATGAGATGTTAAAAGCGCGAGACATGAAGTCAAAAGGCATAATAAAAATGCCGGAAAAAAGCAAATTTGATGTCGAGTTAGTCCTGGCTGACGGCTCAATATATCCACAGACCGGTCACATCTTTTTTAACGACGCTAGTTACAGTACAGAAACGGGCACTTTTTTAATTCGTGCCACCTTTGAAAACCCGGACAGGCATCTAAATCCTGGTCAATTCGTAAGCGTATTACTGAAAGGTGCTATTCAACTGAATGCCATTTTAGTACCACAAAAAGCCGTTTCGCAGGGTGCCAAAGGTTTCTTTGTGTGGATTATCGATAACGATGATAAAGCTCAATTACGTAATGTAGAAGTGGGTGCCTGGCAAGGTGATAACTGGTTCATCCTCAGTGGTCTGTCAAACGGTGACCGCGTGATCACTGAAGGGTTCATGGGTTTATCTGTCGGTAGTCCGGTCAGCATTAAATCCGACGCCGATAATAAATCTGGTGGTGATACATCAGATGACGATAAAGCAAATACCAGTAAACCACAATAAACGGAACTGACACGTGTTTTCACATTTTTTTATAGACCGGCCAATCTTTGCTTCAGTCATCTCGATACTGATTGTTATCGCTGGTCTGGCAGCGATGGTAAATCTGCCTATATCACAATACCCGGACATTACTCCCGTACAGATTCAGGTAACCGGAACCTACCCCGGCGCCGACGCACAGACCGTGGCACAAAATGTTGGCGCACCGATAGAACAGCAGGTGAATGGTGCAGACAACATGATATACATGCAGTCCACTTCTTCATCCACAGGTAACTACACGCTTAATGCCTATTTCGATATTGGTACCGACCCCTCACTGGCACAGGTTGATGTACAAAATCGCGTGCAGTGGGCAACACCACAATTACCTGCTGCAGTAACACAACAGGGCGTTATCGTTAAAAAAACTACCTCCAGCTTTATGATAGTGATCGCATTAACATCGCCTGATGGTCGTTATGATAAAGACTTCGTTGCCAACTATGCCAACATATATGTATTAGATGCCATCAAACGTATCAACGGCGCCAATCAGGCCGCCACCATGGGCGTACCGGATTCCGCTATGCGCCTGTGGTTAAAACCTGACCGTATGGCGCAGCTTGGCATCACTGCCACCGATGTAGCCAATGCTGTTAAACAGCAAAACAAACAATTTTCCGTCGGTAGCCTGGGACAGTCACCCACACCACATCCTGTTCAACAGACCTTCCCAATTACCACGACAGGTTTGATGACTGAACCTGAGCAGTTTGAAAATATAATACTGCGTACCAATGATGAAGATAGTGCGATTACTCGATTAAAAGATATCGGTCGTGCTGAACTGGGTCGTAAAGATTACTCTATCCGTTCACGCTTCCAGGGCGAAGACTCCACACTAATTATTGTGTATCAACAACCCGGCGCAAATGCACTTGAGGTGGCTAAACAGGTTTATGCAACACTAGATACACTGTCAAAAAGCTTTCCGGAAGGACTGGAATATTCCATTGCGCTAGATACCACTAAGTTTGTCAAAAGCTCGATCGAAGCAGTGGTTCACACTTTCTTCGAAGCGGTAATTCTGGTGGTACTTATTGTTTTCCTGTTCCTGCAAAGTTTACGTCTGACTATTATTCCTACACTAGCAGTGCCCGTATCGATTTGCGGCGCCTTAATCGGCATGATGGCATTTGGTTTTTCCATCAACATGGTAACTTTATTCGGCATGATTCTGGCTATCGGCATCGTGGTTGATGATGCCATCGTAGTCATCGAGAACACCGAGCGTAATATGACGCAATATGGTCTGAATGCGAAAGACGCCGCCAAAAGAGCAATGGATGAAGTCGGTGGTGCAGTTATCGCAATTGTTCTGGTACTCAATGCGGTTTTCATTCCTGTCGCTTTTCTCGGCGGCATGACCGGGCAGTTATATAAACAGTTTGCCGTGACTATCGCCATCTCTGTGTTCTTTTCCGGGCTGGTCGCGCTGACATTATCTCCCGCCCTCGCCGCTATTTTATTAAAACCACACGAAGGCGAAAAAAATGCCTTCTTTAAAAAGTTTGAGTCAATCTTCACCAGCATGACCGATAAATATGTCCATGGTACGGAATGGATAATGCATCGTAAAAAAACGGCCTTCGGAATATTTGGTGCCGTTATTCTCTGCACGACCTGGTCCTTTACTATCTGGCCCACTGCATTTGTTCCCCAGGAGGATCAAGGTTACCTGTTTGTACCTTACTTCCTGCCTGATGCATCCAGTCTCGATCGCACCCAGGCTGTCGGCACAAAAGCCGCTGAGTTCATGATGAATCATCCCGCTGTTGACAATGTTACACAGGTGGATGGTTACAGTCTTATAGACCAGCAATACAAAACAGATCGTGGCTTATTATTTGTTTCATTAAAAGACTTTGAAGAACGTGAGGACCCTAGCCTCAGCGCGCCAGCTTTGATAAAAGATGCAGCAAAAGAATACAGTAAAATTATTGATGGCCGCGTAATACCGATCAACCCGCCTTCTATACCCGGCTTAGGTGTTACCTCGGGTTTCGAGATGTGGGTACAACAACGTGGCAATGGCAACTATGCACAACTCGCTGATGTCAGCAAAGAGATTATTGCTAAAGCCAGCAAAAACCCTAAATTAGCCCGCGTCAGCTCAACGATAAACGCCGAAAACCGGCAACTGCTTTCCATCCTGGATAGAGATAAAGCCGAGATATTAGGCGTGCCAGTATCTGATGTATACGATACCCTGCAAACATTATTTGGCTCACTCTATGTTAACCAGTTCCCAAAAAGCTCTCGCCTGTGGCAGGTGATCTTACAGGCTGAACCGGAGTATCGTTTAAAACCCGACGATATCGACGGCATTTATGTCCGCGATAAAAAAGGCGGCATGGTGCCATTAGCTGCCCTGATAAAAACTGAGTGGGCTACCGGGCCAAGTATCGTAACGCGTTTCAATAACTACCCTGCTGCAAAAATTACTGGTGGACCCGCGCCTGGTGTGAGTTCAGGTGAAGCATTAGATATCATGGAACAGATCGCGAATGAAACTTTATCACAATCATACGGTTTTCAATGGGCAGGTGAAGCACGCGAAGAAAAACTTGCCGGCAATACCTCCAGCATCGCTTTCATCTTTGGTATCATTTTTGTCTTCATGATCCTTGCAGCGCAGTATGAAAGCTGGACACTACCATTCGGCGTAATCATGGCCGTGCCATTCGCATTACTCGGCGCGCTGGTCGCTATCATGTTACGCGGCATCCCCAACGACGTATATTTCCAGATCGGCATGTTAACGCTGATTGCACTGGCCGCTAAAAACGCCATTCTGATCGTCGAGTTCGCTGTCGACCTGCACAAAGAAGGCAAGTCACTGTATGACTCCGCAGTGGAAGCCGCACGCTTACGTTTCCGTCCTATCGTGATGACCTCGTTCGCTTTTATCCTCGGCGTTGTGCCACTAGCCATTGCCAGTGGTGCTTCAGCAAACAGCCGTCACTCGATCGGAACGGGTGTCATCGAGTGACGGCTGTTTGCTGAAGCACCACTGGCAATGGCTAGTGGCACGACGCCGAGGATAAAAGCGAACGAGGTCATCACGATAGGACGGAAACGTAAGCGTGCGGCTTCCACTGCGGAGTCATACGAGTGACTTGCCTTCTTTGTGCAGGTCGACAGCGAACTCAACGATCAGGATGGCGTTTTTAGCGGCCAGTGCAATGGCGTTTAACATGCCGATCTGGAAACATCATTGGGGGATGCCGCGTAACATGATAGCGACCAGCGCGCCGAGTAATGCAAATGGCGCCGGCAGTTATTACACCGAATGGTAGTGTCCAGCTTTCATACTAGCCACCAGGATCATGAAGACAAAAATGATACCAAAGATGAAAGCGATGCTGGAAGTGCTGCCGCAAGTTTTCTTCGCGTGCTTCACCCCATTGAAAACCGTATGATTGGGATGAAGTTTCATTCGCGATCTGTTCCATGATCTCTAATGCTTCACCTGAACTCACACCAGGCGCAGGTCCGCCGGTAATTTTTGCAGCAGGGTAGTTATTGAAACGCGTTACGATACTTGGCCCGGTAGCCCACTCAGTTTTTATGTCGGCAGCTAATGGCACCATGCCGCCTTTTTTATCGCGGAGCAGTAGATCCCCAATGATATCTTCGGGTTTTAAACGATACTCCGGTTCACCTGTAGATCACCTGCCATAGGCGAGAGTTTTTTGGGAACTGGTTAACATAGAGTGAGCCAATAATGTTTGCAGGGTATAGTATACATCAGATACTGGCACGCCTAATATCTCGGCTTTATCTCTATCCCAGATCGAAAGCAGTTTACGGTTTTCAGCATTATCATTAAGCTGACGCGGGCTAATTTAGGGTGTTTTCTGGCTTTTGCGATAATCTCTTTGCTGATATCAGCGAGTTGTGGATAGTTGCCATCGCCACGTTGTTGTACCCACATCTCGAAACCCGAGGTAACACCTGGAGCCAAGGATATAGAAGGCGGGTAATACGGGTCCTACACGGCCGTCGAATATAGTTTACTGTATTCTTTTGCTGCATCTTTTATCAAAGCTGGCGCGCTGAGGCTAGGGTGCTCACGTTCTTCAAAGTCTTTTAATGAAACAAATAATAAGCCACGATCTGTTTTGTATTGCTGGTCTATAAGACTGTAACCATCCACCTGTGTAACGTTGTCAACAGCGGGATGATTCATCATGAAGTCGACAAGTTTTCGACAGCATGGGTGCGATCGAGACTGGACGCATCGGCAGGAAGTAAGGTACAAACAGGTAACCTTGATCCTCCTGGGGAACAAATGCAGTGGCCGGGATCGTGAAGAACCAGGTCGTGCAGAGATAAACGCACCAAACGATTCCAAAGGCTATTTTTTTACGATGCATTATCCATTTCGTACCGCTGACGTATTTATCTGTCATGCTGGTGAAGATAGACTCAAACTTTTTAAAGAAGGCGTTTTTTTCGCCCTCGTGTGGTTTTAATAAAATAGGCGGCAAAGAGCAGGAGATAATGTGGCGCGACCCACCCGGAAAAGAACACAGATATGGCGATACGTCGCCGGCAAATTGTTTATATAACTGCCCGGTCTCATCAGCCGAGAAAAGCGACAGGAATGAAAACCGCATTGAGCACCAGAACAATTGCGATAACTGCGCCACCGACTTCATCCATGGCTTTTTTTGGCGGCGTCTTTCGCATTCAGACCAAATTGCGTCATATTACGCTCGGTGTTCTCGATGACTACGATGGCATCATCAACCACGAATGCGATAGCCAGAATCATGCCGAATAAAGTTACCATGTTGATGGAAAAACCGAATGCCATCATGCCATTAAGGCGCCGCAAATCGATACGGGTACTGCTAGTGTAGGAATAATAGTCAGAGTAACATTTGCAGCGGAAAACAATAAGTACCACCAGAATTACCGCTTCGAAGAAAGTGTGAACCACTGCTTCAATCGAGACATCAACAAACTTAGTGGTATCTAGCGCGAAATGGGAATATTCCAGCCCGTCCGGAAAGCTTTGTGACAGTGTGCTCAGTGTTGCATAAACCTGTTTAGCCACCCTCAAGTGCATTTGCGCCGGGTTGTTGATACACAATAAGTAGTGTGGAGTCTTGGCCCTGGAAGAGTGAATTGATGAGTAATCTTTACGACCCAGGTCTCGGCACTTAATCGAGTAATCGCGCCTGTTTCCATCATCGGTACGCAGGATTATATTTTCAACTCCTTCAGGTTCAGTCATCAAACCTGTCGTGGTAATTGGGAAGGTCTGTTGAACGGGATGTGGTGTGGGTGATTGTCCCTACCCGACGGAAAATTGTTTGTTTTGCTGTTTGACTGCGTTGGCCACATCGGGTGGCAGTGATGCCAACTACGCATGGGTCAGGTTTTAACCACAGGCGCATAGCGGAATCCGGTACGCCCATGACGCAGAGGCCTGATTGGCGCCGTTGATACGTTTGATGGCATCTAATACATATATATTGGCATAGTTCGCAACGAAGTCTTTATCATAACGGCCATCGGGTGATGCTAATGCAATCACTATCATAAAGCTGGAGTATTTTTAGGTAGCGCCCTGTTGTGTTACTGCAGCAGGTAATTGTGGTGTTGCCCACTGCACGCGATTTTGTACATCAACCTGTCCGTGAGGGGTCGGTACCAATATCGAAATAGGCATTAAGCGTGTAGTTACCGGTGGATGAAGAAGTGGAGCTGCATGTATATCATGTTGTCTGCACCATTCACCTGCTCTATCGGTGCGCCAACGTTTTCGCCGCGCTCTGCGTCGGCGCGGGGTAGGTTCCGGTTACCTGATACTCTACGGGAGTAATGTCCGGGAATTGTGCTATAGGCAGATTTGCCATCGCTGCCAGGCCACAATAGCATATCGAGATGACTGAGGCAAAGATCACGATCTATAAAAATGTGAAAACACGTGTCGGTTCCGTTTATTGTGGTTTACTGGTATTTGCTTTATCGTCATCTGATTTATCGCCACCAGATTTATTATCGGCGTCGGATTTAATGCTGAGCTGGTCTACCGACAGATAAACCCATGAATCCGTCAGTGATCACGCGGTCTCGGTTTGACAGACCACTGAGGATGAACCGTATCGCCTTGCCAGGGCACCTACTTCTACATTACGTAATTGAGCTTTGTCATCGTTATCGATGATCCATCTAAAGAAACCTTTCGCAGCCCTCGAAATGGCTTTTAGGAGCTGATGGCATTCAGTTGAATAGCACCTTTCAGTAATACGCTTACGAATTGACAAGGATTTTGATGCCCTCCGGGTTTTCAAAGGTGGCACGAATTGAGAAAGTGCCCGTCACTGTACTGTGACTCGCGTCGTTCAAGAGATGTGGCCGGTCTGTGAATATCAGCCGTCAGCCAGGACTAACTCGACATCAAATTTGCTTTTTTCCGGCATTTTTATTATGCCTTTTGAGTTCATGTCTCAGCACTTTGACGTCTCATTTTCAGTGTATTCAATTTACCCAGATAGGGTCGAGTTGAGCAACGTTAGTGAGCAGGCTGTTCTCGGTGTTGATATCAGCACCGTGTGAAGCTCGAGCATAACTGGAAGCCGTTACAGCACAAGATGATTGTGGTATAGCTGAGATTTAATTTTTGCAGTTTCCAGGTCGGCTTTGCTCATGTCGACCGCTGCGGCGGCTGAATTAAACCGGCCCTGCGCCATCATCAAGTTCTTTTTTACTGACAGCGGATTTGGCCTTTGCCGCGGTTTTTTACGCGTTTTAAGTTGGCGCGACTCGTGGTAAGTCTGGGCTTGATTTTTTGGGCCAGTGCGGCCCTGGCTGCTGCGACCTGTGTTTCGAAGGGTTTGGCATCCATCTGGAACATGATGTCACCTTTATTAACGATACTGCCCTCGGCGTATATACGCTCTTCCAAGAAATCCTTGCAACACGTACACTTCTACCTGCTGTGAACTGGCTGTACTGCCGACAAACTTGTAGGTAACGGGAGCATCTTTTGTTGCACGGTGATTGCCTGAACAACACTGGGTTGACTGCTGGTAATTCCTGTTCGCCACATGTGACCAAAAACAGCTGCTATGAAAAAAGTGGCTTGATGTCAGCTTAAAAACTTTTAGGCATTTCATATGAATAATCATAAAGTTATTTTTTTTTAATTATCATACTTGCCCGGGAAAGTGGAATCTATCTACGGTGTTTTATTATGGTAATTCTAGTATATCGAAAAAATATTGCAGTTACTCTTATGGTTAAAGGTTTCGCCAGTTTTCTGTGCAGGGCAGGCGCACAGTTTTCCTCATCGGGGAACAGTGCTTTTAATCAGCCATACTTAGCGTGTCGCCTTTTTTATCGTAGCGATCCCAGATCATTTCCCAGCGTTCATCATTAAATAAAAGCCGGTAGGTAACAGGCGGGACTCGGTTTTCTGGTTAAGATCAGTGATAACTTTGGGTTCGAGAATTAATCTTCCTGCGGACATGCGGTAATCTTCATGTTTTGTGTGATAAGTTAAGGTTTAGCCTGTAGTGGTTATAAATGATTCGATACAATGTAAGTTGTATTTTTAACGGGCTTTATTTTATCAGAGGTGCTGCGGTAGAGACAGGTAACAAGCGGTTTTATTGGCGATTATCGAAATTGGTGGTTACCCGGAGACTTACCGCACTGTATGAAGGTTTCGGTTACGAGGTGATAAAACCGAGAGTGTTCGTAAAGCGGTAAAACTGATCCGCCCTCACAAACCAGTGGGTTATGGTGGCGAGTAATTTTCAGTGAGCCGCGACCGGACCAGCAGCTTGAAACGCTGCTTATCGAGTACTCAGGGAGTGACCGATGTCAGCACCATCGTTTTTTATGAAAAAGAGTTCGAGCCACATTACCGGCGATTTTTGCAAGGATACGAAGTGGCCGCTTCACTGACATTCCCAGTGGATGAGGCTCGACACTGCGGAGCGCATTGACGGCTATTTCGTAATGTATACCTCATGAGATAGGCATTTTCACCTTATTCCCCTGCTTTTCGCGTGCTTTTTCTATTGTTGTTGAAATGCTGTAAAAAGCGCAATCAATTAATGTTTTAACGGTTTTAACCATGTCAGATAATATAAAGCTTGATGAGCTTCTTATCGAAAGCTCAACACCCGACCAGTCTAAAGAGGATATTCAGCGCTACCTGGATCAAAAACAGGCGGCGTATAATGCGCTTGAAACAGACCAACGCGGAGCCTGTCGACCGTGCTCGCCTGCAACTGACGTGGCTGAAGCTTTGATTGGTATGGGCCGTGCGGAATGAGTCATGGGAACCATCTGCGTTTGATACTTTTATTGAGCTGTGGTGCTGTTGAAAGTTGTGATGTGCTCTATCAGAGTGCGCAACCTGCTTCTCTGATCGCGTTGGGGCATGGGTAGCGTGCTGGTTATCGGTCACCTACCCCATTGACCCGACCTTAACGGTTAATATGCTGAGTTACCTGGTCGATGAAGTGCCCGCAATTGTGATGGTGCGGCAGTTGCAGCAGTGACTTGCACATTATGTGGCTGATGTGCGCACAGCAGGAAGAACGATGATTG
>CAWBXM010000166.1:0-9262 GCA_963792545.1 uncultured Gammaproteobacteria bacterium
TGTGAGCACGGCGTCCTGATTGGGCGCGATATTCCAGTACCAGGGCACGGCCAGGTCAGCACCTCCTGATGAGGAGCCACCGATCACGGGAAATAATAGACCGCTGCGACGTTTGTCGCTGGTGGGGAACCTTATGTACGGCGTGTATAAAAACGGAACCCCTTTGAAACGCATGACAGCATCTTCCGCACTACCATACTCGTCATCGTGGTCCAGATATAACTCATCCGCTGTAAGTAACCAGTCCGGGTCGAAAAGCTCGCAGCTGGTAATGCTGGCATTATATAAGATGGTGTGTTTTATCTTATCCTGCTGATCGTCAGTCTGGTCGCTGGAAATGATTTTTTCCGCGCGGCCTTTCATGTCGCTGCCGAGAAGAAAAAAAGTATTATTATAAAATGTTCCCTTCGAGCGGTCGGTTATTTTTTTTGAGCTCATACTGATCTCGCCTTCATCCGTATCCAATGAGAGATCCTCCGTATCAATATGTACATCGCCTGAGAACTGGATCACATTGCTCTGTTTGTTGTAGTCAGCGTGGTCTGCTGTGATGCGTATTTTATTTTGTTCGATGATGACATTGCCATCAAGCGAAATCATGCCATCATTGCTTGATTCGGTGGAGTCCGCGCTGATCTCCGTGTTATCAATATTTTTTTTCGAAAAGGAGGGTGGTTTAATATATCGAGCTGCAGTTTTATTCTTTACCGGGCAGAGATCGAGGGTGGCTGGAAGCTGTTTTTCAGTTGTGGATGAAGAAGTGTTTTCGCTGGTATCAGCATGGCTGCTCTGTGAAATCATCGTCATCAATATGGCGATAAAAATAAAGGAGGCATGGGTATAGTGTGGACTTTTTCCACACATATAAATAAAAAGTTTAATGGGTAAGTTTATTAATAACAAACGTATTATCTGCTTGCTTTAGTTAAGTGTTAAATCTTAAGTTTTGGACAAGTCTGTGGTTATTTGGATAAGACTAGCTTACCAGTAAAAACTCGAGTAAGGCTTTCTGTGCATGTAATCTGTTTTCCGCTTCATCCCAGACCACGCTCTGTTCACCATCGATTACATCTGCAGTTACTTCCTCACCACGGTGCGCAGGCAGGCAGTGCATAAATAATGCATCTTTATTTGCAAGCTTTAATAGATCAGCATTGACCTGGAAATCACTAAATGCCTGTACTCTAATTTTCTGTTCATCTTCCTGTCCCATGCTAGCCCAGACATCGGTAACAATTAAGTCACTGTTTGTGCAGGCAGCTTTTACATCGCTGGTAATGTTTATAAAGTTACTGGTCTCGTCGATAAATTGCTGTTGCGGTTTAAAATCATCCGGGCAGGCGATGTTTAGTTTGAACTCGAGAAGTTTCGCTGCGACCATATAAGTGTGACACATGTTGTTACCATCACCTACCCAGGTCACTGTTTTGCCTTTGATGTCACCACGCTGTTCAAAATACGTTTGCATGTCTGCAAGTAGCTGACAAGGGTGCACGTCATCAGTCAGGCCATTGATGACTGGGACAGATGAATATTCAGCTAAGATCTCAGCATTTTTGTGCTCAAATGTTCTTACCATCAAGCAATCGACCATGCTTGAAAGTACGCGTGCGCTATCTTCGATCGGCTCACCTCGACCTAACTGGGTGTCGCGTGCTGATAGAAAGATGGCATTGCCACCAAGTTGTGTCATGCCTGCTTCGAATGAAACGCGGGTACGAGTTGATGACTTTTCAAATATCATAGCCAGTACTTTGTTTTTTAGTGGTTCAAATATCTCACCACGATGTTGCATGGCTTTTAACTCAATGGCGCGCGAGATTATTCTCCTGAATTCATCTGATGATAGGTCTGTCAGTGTCAGAAAATGCCTGACCTTTTCTGACTCTTTTTTGCTGGAAGAGCTCATATTCATTATTTTGTATCTTATGCGGCAGCTTGTTTTTGTAGTGAGGCGATGACCAGTTCACTAACGGTGTCAACAATGGTGTCTGCCTGTTGTTGATCGATGATCAAGGGCGGTAATAAACGAATCACATTACCTGCGGTGACATTAATCAATAAATGTTTTTGCAGAGCAAGTTTGACTAGTTCAGTGCACTCAAGTTTCAAATGCGCGGTATCCAGTTCGATACCGATCATCAGTCCGATACCACGTATCTCTCGAACGCCATCGAGTTGCGCAAGTCTGCCTTTAAATGCGCTGATCATGTAGTTGCCCATTTCGCTGGCATGGGTGTGTAAGTTTTCAGACTTGATGATATCGATAACCGTTGATGCAGTCGCGCACATCAGTGGATTGCCGCCAAAAGTTGAGCCATGATTGCCCGGCTGAAAAATTTCACTCGCTTTATCGTTCGTCAGGCACGCCCCAATCGGCACGCCATTGCCCAGTGCTTTTGCCAGTGTCATTACATCGGGCTGGATTTTGTTATGTTGAAAAGCGAACCATTCACCAGTACGACCCATGCCGGTCTGGATCTCATCAAGCATTAACAGCCAGTTGTTCTGGTCACATAACTCGCGTAACTGGTTCAAATAATCCGCATCAGGAATGTTTATGCCGCCTTCTCCCTGTATCGGTTCGACCAGTATGGCGACCACGTTATTATTATTATCAGCGATGTTTTTAATAGCTTCGATATTGTTGTAAGGCGCACGTACAAATCCCTGCACCAGCGGTTCGAAACCTGCCTGCACTTTTCGGTTGCCAGTGGCGCTGAGCGTAGCCATGGTTCTGCCGTGAAAACTGTTTTCCATAACGATGATGGTAGGTTTGTCGATATTATTCTTGTGACCGAATAAGCGTGCTATCTTAATGGCTGCTTCATTTGCTTCGGCACCAGAGTTTGAGAAAAACACGCGTTTCATGCCTGAAACTTCGCAGAGTTGATCCGCTAGATGCTGCTGATTATCAATCTGGTAAAGATTGGATGTATGCAGTAATTTCCCGGCCTGTTGGCAAATGGTTTTGGTTATAGCAGGGTGCGCATGCCCTAAACCGCAAACAGCAATGCCACAAAGTGCATCAAGGTATCTTTGCTGATTGGTATCCCACAGATAGGCGCCTTCGCCGTGCTCAAAAGTTACATCGAGCGGGGCGTAAGTTTTCATCAGATGTTCGTTCGTTGTCATGGTTTTATTTCAGCTATGTTTTAGTATTGGTAGTTTTGTCGTATAAAAGCAAAAGCGGTAGCCATGGCTACCGCTTTTAAAGGTATGATTATACTCGTACTTTTGCGTAAAGCAATAACCTGTGAATGGTTGATTTTTTTGCTTTTTTTTGGTGTTTTTCTTTATGCCTGCACGGGTCTCCTGTTTGAGCTTTGCCATTCTCACCTGTATTGCGAGAATCGCAATGTCTGGCAAATAACCAGCCGTAAGTGTAAACAGAGGAATCCTCGGGGTATTACTTAAAAATTTACGTTACATTCTGTATCCACTGCACAATATCACGTGCCACACTCTCCGTAGCTGCTCGATTCGATAACAAATGGTCAGAGCCAATAACATCGATTAAGCTTGTTTCACTGGCAGCCCAGTGCTGTATCTGTCGTGAATCGGCTTCACTCACCAGCGCATCATTTTCAATGTTAAAAATTAAAACCGGTTTTTTAAGGCTCGCTAGTTGCTGTTTCATATCGGTTGACCGTACGTCATCAACAAACTCGGGCGCTATGTCATAAAACTTTCCAGCGACTTCAAAGCTGGCATGGCTGCCCTGTTCGAGTAATGTTAAGGCATGACCAAAGTGATGTAATACATGCTCAGGTTCGCCGGGTGATGCCACGGTGACGACGCCATCTACAAAATCAAATTCCTGCGCCACAGAAAGAGCAGTTGTTCCGCCCAGACTATGTCCCATCAGGAAAGCGGGTGCCTGGTAATTGTTTTTTAAAAATGCGATCGCACTGCGTAGATCATCTTGTGTTGTGGAAAAAGTCGTTGCTGCAAAATCACCTTCGCTGCCACCCAGGCCAGTAAAGTCAAAGCGTAATACCGTGTAACCACTTGCAGCAAGCAAACGACTCAGGCGGAAGGTGGTAATCGTTTCTTTACTGCAAGTAAAACAGTGGCAAAAAATAATAAACTTGCGCGGAATGTTATTATCGTTGTCCACCGCTGTATCAATGCGTGCATCTAGTAAATAACCACGTGAATTTGTAAAGCTGCATTTTATAGTTTTGATTTTCATGTTAGTTTAAGTAAACAATAAAAGGTAATTATTATGCTTGATGACAGCCTGGTTGAAGATAGATTGCCTGAAAACGAGATCCCCGTCATCCGTGTGCCTGCGCGTCCAGCAGATCAAAATCCCGGTGGTAGTATCTTCGGTGGCTGGATTATGTCATATGTTGATATCGCCGGTAGTATTCCTGCACTGGCGCGAGTACGTGGCCCTGTAGTAACGCGCGCGGTAGATTCTTTTGAGTTTAAAAAACCTGTCTTCGTGGGTGATCTGATCAGCTGTTACGCCAACATCGTATCAGAAGGTAGAACCTCGATGAAAGTGAAAGTGGTCGTTTATGCACAACGGATGAAAAAAGGTGACCCCTGCTGCATAAAAGTTACCGAGGCTGTTTTGACTTATGTGGCTATCGATGAAAATCGCCGGCCTAAGGCAATCTCGGAGGCATAGAAAGATAGACTATCCATTGTGACTATGTTAAAAGTTAAACCACTCTGATTTATAGAGTTAAACAGAAAAAATCTACATAAAAAAGAGTTATTTCAATTTTACTATTATACTAATTAGTTAAGAATATAGGATTAAGAGGCGATTTTTTTATATCTAGGTTAGAGATGCTCTAAATAGTTTTTAATAGCTATTGTGACATTTCGTAACGAGCACGGATAAAGATCTTAAGAAACCTTAGGGTAATAAAGAAACGACGCTCATGAATAACAGGAGTTTTAAACTGGCCGGAATGCTAGCTATGACACCAGTGGTGCGTCTGGTCTGGATGGTGTGCATCCGATGGGGCGTGGTTATGAGGTTATGGTTAGTAGTCTGCCGATATGATTAATGCGAGTGTATACGAGGATAATCAGGTTGCATTCTCCGCAATATTTTTCAGCTAACGCTAAATACTTTTACACATGCATGAGCAGTATCGTCTCAATAAAAACAAGGTGAAAATTATAATGAGTAATAAATTAAAGAGTTCTTTTACAAAAACATTGCTTGCTCTCAGTATCGCAAGTTCCACTACAGTTTTATATGCTGGATCTTTTGGGCTAATAGATAATAGCGCCAGTGGCCAGGGTTCAGCGTTTGCTGGTGCTTCGGCGCTAGGTGAAGATGCGAGTACCATCTATTTTAATCCCGCCGGTATGACACGATTATCCGGTAGCCAGATTATTGTTGTAGGTCATGTTATTTCACCACATACAGACTTTAATAATAAAGGTACTATCGATGCCCAGGGCGATCTGTTGACCGGGTCTGATTCAAATATAGGCGACCCCGCGTTTTTACCTAGTCTCTATTTTGCGACAGAATTACCTAATGAGGTTCATGTTGGTGTTGGTGTGAACGTACCGTTTGGTCTATCTACGGAGTATGATAAAGGCTGGGTTGGCCGCTATAGTGCTTTAAACAGTGAGATTACCAGCGTTAATATTAATCCTGCCTTCGCATGGAAAGCGACGAAAAAGTTTTCTGTAGGTTTCGGTCTCAATATCCAGTATATAGATCTTAGTTTAAGTAATAACATCGATTCATTTGGTGCCTGTGTCAATATTGGGGTAAGTGGAGGTGCGTCTCAGGCTGACGCTGCCGCTGCTTGTGCTGGTGCGGGTCTAACACCAGCGCTTGGTGTGGCAGGTCAGGACAGTAAAGTGAAACTGAAAGGTGACTCGTGGGAGATGGGCTGGAATGCCGGTTTTTTATATGATATCAATGATACAAATCGCGTAGGTGTTTCATATCGCTCGTCGATTAAGCATCATGTTTCCGGTGATGCTAATTATAGTTTAAATTCTGCGCTACAGCCTTTTGCAAATGGTGCCACCGCTGGCTCCGGTTTTAATATATTGCAAGACACCTCTTTAAAAGCAAATGCCGAGCTACCTGAAACATTTTCTTTAAGTTATGTGAGTGAGATTACGCCAAAATGGACAGCACTTTTTGACTGGACATGGACAGGCTGGAGTAAGTTAGACTCGATCGTTATCAGACAGTCGGGTGGTGTGCCCGGTCAGGAGGCAACGCTGGATCTGGAGTATGACGATACCAATCGTTTTTCAGCGGGGATAAATTATCAATTCAATGAAAAATTAATCTTACGTACCGGTGTGGCGTATGATCAAACTCCTATACATTCGGCTGAAACAAGAACAGCGCGGATTCCGGGTAATAACCGTAGATGGGCAAGTCTTGGTGCAGGTTATGCATTCTCACCCGAGTGGACGGTTGACCTTGCTTACTCACACTTATTTATGAGTGATTCTGATATTAATAATAATGGTGGCGCATCAAGTTCTGGCTCAACACTGATTGGCACTTATGATGATACGTCTGTTGATATTTTCAGTGCGCAGGCTAACTATAACTTTTAAAAATAATAATAAATGGTTGAAAATTAAGCCCTCTTCGGAGGGCTTTTTTCATGGCCGAGTTGTTAGTCTGGGTAAATGCAGGTAATAGTAAACACGATTTTTTTGTATTTTGATCAGGTAATCGCGGAACAAGATTCCGCTCCTACAGAAATTTTGAACAATTGTAGGAGCGGAATCTTGTTCCGCGATTTTCTGAATAAGGTGTAATGATTATATTTTTAACCGGCCACGCAAAAGTGTCTTCAGCACCTGTTCAAGCTTAAATATATTTATGTTTTTTGAATTCTTCCAGCATGGCATTAAGCGCTATTGAGCGGTGGCTTAATGTGTTTTTAACGTCCAGTGGCAGTTCGCCACCCGAGCATTTATGCGTTGGTACATAAAAAATCGGATCATAACCAAAACCACCTTCACCCTGTGGTGCTTCAAGTATCCTACCTTCCCAGCTACCCTGTGTGATAATCGGAACGGGATCGGTTTGTGAGCGCATAAACACGATGAGACACTGGTAACGCGCAGTACGTTCTTCTTCGGTGACGCCGGACAATTCTTTTAACATCAAATTATTATTGTCTTCATCGCTGGCATTCTCACCGGCATAGCGAGCCGAATATACACCAGGCCGTGCATCTAACGCGTCCACTTCGATGCCAGAGTCATCAGAGATCGCAGGCAGTCCAGTACACTCTGCCGCATGGCGTGCTTTGATGATGGCATTCTCGACAAACGTGGTGCCCGTTTCTGCAACTTCTGGAACACCAAATTCAGACTGCGGAACCACTTCGATACCACTGCCGGCAAACAGTTTATTGATCTCGCGGACTTTGCCGGCGTTGCCGCTAGCGAGTACGATTTTAGTGATTTTTTTCATAATGTATTTCTATTTTATTTCTACAGGTTTTCGATCACTGCAGACTGTGCAGTAATGAGTTCGTTGATACCTTTTTCTGCCAGTGCCAGCATACTGTTTAATTCATCTTTGCTGTAGGCATGGCCTTCGGCTGTACCCTGTACTTCGATAAAACCACCACTGTTATTCATTACAACATTCATATCGGTTTCTGCATTGGAATCTTCTGCATAATCGAGATCGAGCACCGGTATGCCGTTGTAGATGCCAACAGAGACAGAAGCGATCTGGTGGTGTAGAGGGTTTTTAGTGATAACTTTTTTATCCATTAAATGCTGAATCGCATCGTTTAATGCAACCCATGCACCGGTAATACTGGCAGTGCGTGTACCGCCGTCGGCCTGTATTACGTCACAGTCCAGACTGATAGTGTTTTCACCCAGAGTTTCGAGATCGATACCGGCGCGTAATGCGCGGCCAATCAAACGCTGGATCTCCATGGTGCGGCCACCTTGTTTGCCGTTGGATGCTTCACGGCGCATACGTGAACCGGTGGAACGTGGCAGCATGCCATATTCGGCAGTAACCCAGCCCTGGCCTTTGCCGCGTAAAAAACCAGGTACTCGTTCTTCAACACTGGCGGTGCAGATGACTTTGGTGTCGCCAAATTCGATCAATACAGAGCCTTCGGCATGTTTTGTGTAGTTTCGTGTAATGCAAATAGTGCGCATTTCATCCGGCTGGCGGTTACTTGGTCTCATGTTGACTAAAGTCTCATTGATTTGTGTGCGCGTATTATACATGGCTGGCAGATTAAATGATGGTCAGGCTGGGCGTTATGAAGTGAACGGGCGTGATAGACTGACGATAAGCAAGTGACCCATAAGTGAATAACAGGATAACCAGTATGATAAAAAGCATGACCGCATTTGCGCGTGTTCAGCAAAGTTTGGAGCAGGGCGAGTTGATCTGGGAAATACGTAGCGTTAATCAGCGTTTTCTGGAACTGTACTTTAAAATGCCAGAAGATTTTCGCGCCAGCGAAACACGTTTTAGAGAAATATTGCAGCAGCGTTTAAGTCGTGGAAAAGTGGAGTGTTTCCTGCGCTTTAATGTTAGTGCTCAGCTAAATGATGTCATTAGCATTAATTCACAACAGGCAAAAGCGCTGGTAAATGCCTGTCACGAGATCAGTGGTTTTCTGCACCAGCCTTCTGAAATTGACGCCATAAAAGTACTGCAATGGCCAGGTGTAATACAGGAGTCTCAACTGGATATGAAACCCGTCGTGGCTGCGTGCGAAAGTGCCCTGGAACAGGCGCTGGATGAATTGATCGCCAATCGTGAACGTGAAGGCACCCGCATGCGCGATCTTATTTTGCAACGATGTGAGGCCATACAAAAGATTGTCGATCAGGCACGAATCAATATGCCTGATATTCAAAATAGATATCAGCAAAAAATTCGCGAACGATTAGAAACTATTGAAGTTGAACTGAATCATGACCGGCTCGAGCAGGAGCTGGTGCACATGGCGCAAAAAATGGATGTCGATGAAGAGCTCGATCGACTCGACAGTCACTTAAAAGAAATGGCTGACGTATTAAATAGCGATGAAGCCGTCGGACGGCGACTGGATTTTTTAATGCAGGAACTAAATCGGGAAGCCAATACTTTAGGTTCAAAGTCAGCCGATATCTCAAGCACTAACGCTTCGGTTGAACTCAAGGTGTTGATCGAACAGATGCGGGAACAGATCCAGAATATTGAATAAATCGCCTGGAGCGATTCATCACGCAAGCCCCGCAGGGGTGAGTATCATGGATGGTACGAATAATAAATCGCCTGGAG